>DASRBM010000056.1:0-6530 GCA_035653635.1 Acidimicrobiales bacterium
TCGGCCTGTCCCTGGCGCCGCTGGCCGGGATCATCGCCATCGTCGTGCATGCCCACCAGGTGGCGAACAACCCTCCTGCAGGCCGGCCCCACCACGTGAGCGTCGCCCTCGCCTTCGAGCTCGAGCTCGTGCTCCTGGCCCTGGCCGTCGCACTGATGGTGGCCTCGTGGTTCGGCAAGCGCCTCTATGCCGGCATCGCCGCCGCCCTCTACGGCCTCGCCGTGTTCAACCTGCACTGGTGGGGCTTCGGCATCCCCTTCGTGCTCGTGGGCGCCTTCTTCCTGGTGCGCCAGTACCGGGCCCAGCAGGAGGCGAAGAACGTCAAGCCGGGCGGCCGCTCGCCCCGGCCCGGCAACAAGCGCTACACGCCCCCGGCCTGACGCCGCCGCCGGGCGAGGGCCCAGCCGGCCGCGACCACGAGGGCGACCCCGAGCAGGACGACCGGGACGACGAAGCGGGTCCACGACGCGTGCTCGGCGAGCACCGTCCCCGGCTCGGCCACGAGGCCCGGATCGTCGGGCACGGTGATCACCTTCACGAGCGATCCCCGGTCATGGGATGCGGAGTCGGGCAGCGTGACGGTGTGGCGGTGGCCGGCGCGCTCGTAGGTGCCGGTGCAGGTGTAGGCGGCCGCATTGGAGCCGCTGCCCCCGAGGACCCCTATGCAGTCGGTGACGCGCACCTGCACCGGGATGCCGTGGTCCCTCAGGTCGGAGATCTGGCTGTTGCGGTGGGCGGCGGCCACCAGGAGGACGACGCCGCTCGCCAGGAGGGCGACGACCAGTGCCGCGGCCACCACCGTGCCGAGGACCCGGGCGTCCACCTCCACCCCGGCGCCACGCAGGCGACCGACGCGTTCGGCCGGTTGTCCTGCCGGCCGCTCCTCCCCGCCTGGCTGCATCCGGGCGACATTACCGACGGCGGCCGGGACGCCCCGTTCGGCCCGACTCGCCCGGAGGGGCGAGTTCACAAGCTGGTAACACTCGCGTGACCTGACCGAAATCCCCGTTGGCCATTGTGTGGGCGGCACGGTGCACGGCGCCGTGGACGGTATTGCAGCCCTCGTCGGTGGCCGGAACGGTCCGGTCGCCTCGCATCGGCTCCGTCCACGCCCGCGTGCGCCGCCATGGCATCGACGGACGAGAGGAGCACCCGAGCCGTGCTAGGCGCTGCAGTTTCAGTTCCCTACCCGAGTTGGCTCAACCCGGGCGACAACACGTGGCAGCTGGTCGCCGCCACCTTCGTCGGCCTCATGAGCCTGCCCGCTCTGGCCGTGCTCTACGCGTCGATCGTCCAGAAGAAGTGGGCGGTCAACGTGCTGGCCATGATGTTCTCCGGCTTCTCCCTCGTCCTCGTGGCCTGGGTGCTGTGGTCCTACAAGATGGGATTCGGCGGCACCTCGCTCGGCCATGGGGTGGTGAACGGGTGCCAGGCCTGGGTCGGCGCCTGCGGATCGGCCACGAAAGCCACGACGGGCGGCTGGTTCTCGCACTTCATGAGCAACCTGGTCGGCCATCCGGGCCAGATCACGAACTCGCAGCAGGAGCTCGGCCAGGCGGTGTCGGCGGCCAACACCGTCATCCCGTTCCACTTCCCGACGACGACGCTCGCCTACTTCCAGTTCGTGTTCGCCGCCATCACGCCACTGCTGTTCATGGGCAGTGTGCTCGGGCGCATCAAGTTCAGCGCCTGGTGCCTGCTCGTGCCGCTGTGGTCGACGTTCGTCTACGCCATCGACGCCTTCCTCCTCTGGGGCGGTGGCTACTTCGCCCAGGAGGGCGCCGTCGACTTCTCCGGTGGGTTCGTCATCCACATGTCCGCCGGTGTGTCGGGCTTCGTGGCGGCCTGGATACTGGGGCCCCGTCTGCAGCGAGACAGAGAACACGCCTTACCGAACAACCTCGTGATGGCGGCCGTCGGCGCCGGCATCCTGTGGCTCGGCTGGAACGGCTTCAACGGTGGTGACCCGTACTACGCGGGCGCCGACGCGGCCGCTGCCGTGGTCAACACGAACCTGGCCACCGCGGCGGGCGTGCTCGCCTGGATGGCGCTCGACGCCGTCGGCACGAAGGCGAAGAAGCCGACGTTCCTCGGTGGCGTGAACGGCATGATCTGCGGTCTGGTCGGCATCACGCCGTGAGCCGGCTGGGTCAACGGCTGGGGTGCCCTCGCCGTCGGCCTCATCTGCACGGGTGTCGTGTGGGTGGCCTGGAACTACCTGTCGAAGGTGCGGCCGTTCAGCAAGGTCGACGATGCGCTCGGCGTCATCTACACCCACGGCATCGCCGGATTCGTCGGTGGCCTCCTGGTCGGCGTCTTCTCCGACCCGGGCATGGTCGAGTACCCCTGCGGTGCCGCCCATGTGCCGGCCACCTACGCCCCGTCGTCGACCGCCTGCGCCCCGTTCAGCGTGAACGGCCTCATGTACACGGGATCGGCGCACCAGCTGTGGGAGCAGTTCCGGGCGGCCATCTGGGTCATCGCCTGGTCGGCCCTCGCCACCTTCGTGATCATGTGGGTCCTGAAGCTCGTCCTGCGTGGCGTGCGCTACAAGGACGACGTGCTCGAGGTCGGCGACCTCGCCATTCACGACGAGGAGGCGTTCCCCGAGGAGCGCTTCGCCACCCGTGTCGGTGGCGGGGCGCCGGGCGCCTTCGAGCTCGCCGGCATAGGGGCGAGATCGCCCGATCGGCCCGCTGTAGGGTCCGAGCAGAGCCCGGCCCACTGACCGCCTCGAGCGCACGAAAGGGAGCGCAACGCAGATGAAGCTGATCGTGGCAGTCCTGAAGCCCTTCAAGCTCGACGAGGTCAAAGAAGCGCTGAAGACCCTCGGCGTACAGGGCATGACGCTGACCGAAGCCCAGGGCTTCGGCCGGCAGCGGGGACACACCGAGGTCTACCGGGGTGCCGAGTACGAGGTCGACTTCGTCCCGAAGATCCGGGTCGAGGTCCTCGTCGACGACGCCGAGGTGGACGAGGTGGTGGACACCATCGTGCGCACCGCCGCCACCGGCAAGATCGGTGACGGAAAGGTGTGGGTGGTGCCGGTCGACTCGGTGGTGCGGGTGCGCACCGGCGAGCGCGGCGCCGACGCGCTGTAGCTCGGCGACGGTGTCGACGCTGTAGGGCTGGGAGAAGAGAGGCGGGTCGAGCCCGCCGGGTCGGTCGCAGCGGTCAGGCGGCTGGTCCGGCGGGCGGCCTGTATCGGGAGAGCTCTGTCCCAGGAAGGCCTGCCCTGGGAAGGCTTTGCCCTGGAAGTTTTTGCCCCGGAACAGCGTGTCCTAGCGGGGCCCCTCGGCCTGCCGGGCCACCGCCTCCGCTGCCTTGCGGACGTCCTCGGGGTCGCCGAGGAAGCGGTCCTCGACGATGGCGAGGGCGTCGTCGAGGCGGAAGAGCCACGGAATGCCCGTCGGGATCTCGAGCCCGACGATGTCGGCGTCCGAGATGTCCTTCAGGTACTTGACCGCGGCCCGGATCGAGTTCCCGTGGGCGACCACCAGCACCGCCCCGAACTCCCGGAGATCGGGCACGATCTGGTCCTCCCAGTAGGGGACCATCCGCCGCACCACGTCGGCCAGGCACTCGGTGGCCGGCAGGGCCGAGGCCGGAAGGTCCCGGTAGCGGCCGTCGTGGGAGGGGTGGCGCTCGTCGCGCGGTTCCAGGGCCGGAGGCGGCACGTCGTAGGACCGCCGCCACTCCTTCACCTTGTCGAGGCCGAACTCGTCGGCCGTCTCCTTCTTGTTGAGACCCTGCAGCGCCCCGTAGTGGCGCTCGTTCAATCGCCAGTGCCGACGCACCGGCAGCCATGGCCGTCCGAGCTCCTCCAGGGCCAGGTTGGCCGTGCGCACGGCCCGGGTGAGCAGGGAGGTGTGGAGAACCCGCAGGTCGAGGCCCTGCGCCTGCTCCTCCGCCAGCTGCCGGCCGGCCGCCCGGGCCTCGGCCTCGCCCCTCGGGCTCAGATCGACGTCGGTCCACCCGGTGAAGCGGTTCTCGGCGTTCCAGGTGGACTCGCCGTGGCGAAGGAAGACCAGGTCAGGCACGGAAAAAATCTAGCCCACCTTCGGCCCGCGCACTTGATACGAACTGACTCAAGATTGCTATACTGGCTGACGTCAAGAAGTCGGAGCCGGAGGGCATAGGGTCCCCGGCGGAAGTGGAGAGTCGGAGGCATCCATGCCCAAGGCCGTAGGTATCGACCTCGGCACCACCAACTCGGTCGTGTCGGCCCTCGAGGCCGGCGAACCCGTGGTGATCCCCAACGCCGAGGGATCGAGGACGACCCCTTCGGTCGTCGGATTCTCGAAGACCGGCGAGGTCCTCGTCGGCGAGGTGGCCAAGCGCCAGGCCATCACCAACCCCGATCGCACCATCCGCTCGGTCAAGCGCAACATGGGCACCTCGTGGTCGATCGACATCGACGGGAAGAAGTACAACTCGCAGGAGATCTCGGCCCGCATCCTGCAGAAGCTCAAGAGGGACGCCGAGGCCTACCTGGGCGACACCGTCACCCAGGCCGTCATCACCGTGCCGGCCTACTTCGACGACGCCCAGCGCACCGCGACCAAGGAGGCCGGCCAGATCGCCGGGCTCGAGGTGCTGCGCATCATCAACGAGCCCACCGCGGCCGCCCTGGCCTACGGGCTCGACAAGGAGGGCACCGAGCAGACCGTGCTCGTCTTCGACCTCGGTGGCGGCACCTTCGACGTGTCGGTCCTCGAGATCGGCGAGGGCGTCTTCGAGGTGAAGGCCACCTCCGGCAACACCCACCTCGGCGGTGACGACTGGGACCAGCGGATCATCGACTGGCTGGTCACCGAGTTCAAGAACACCGAGGGTGTGGACCTGTCCAACGACAAGATGGCCCTGCAGCGCCTGAAGGAGGCTGCGGAGAAGGCCAAGATCGAGCTGTCGTCGGTGCAGGAGACGCAGATCAACCTGCCCTTCATCACGGCCACGTCCGAGGGCCCCAAGCACCTCGACGTCAAGCTCACGCGGGCGAAGTTCAACGAGCTCACCCACGACCTCGTCGACGCCTGTAAGGGCCCCTTCGAGCAGGCCATCGCCGACGCCGGGCTGTCCAAGTCCGACATCGACCACGTGGTCCTCGTCGGCGGGTCCACCCGCATGCCCGCCATCCAGGAGCTCGTCCAGGGCCTGACCGGCAAGGAACCCCACAAGGGCGTCAATCCGGACGAGGTCGTGGCCGTCGGCGCCGCCATCCAGGCCGGCGTGCTCAAGGGTGAGGTGAAGGACGTCCTGCTGCTCGACGTCACCCCCCTGTCGCTCGGCATCGAGACCAAGGGCGGCGTCATGCACCGGCTCATCGAGCGCAACACGACCATCCCGACCAAGCGCTCCGAGGTGTTCACCACGGCGGAGGACAACCAGCCGTCGGTGGAGATCCACGTGCTCCAAGGTGAGCGCGAGATGGCGATGTACAACAAGACGCTCGGCAAGTTCCAGCTCGTCGACCTGCCACCGGCGCCGCGCGGCGTGCCGCAGATCGAGGTCACCTTCGACATCGACGCCAACGGCATCGTCCACGTTTCGGCCCGCGACACGGCCACGGGCAAGGAGCAGTCGATGACGATCACCGGTCAGTCGTCGCTGGCCAAGGACGACATCGAGCGCATGGTCCGCGACGCCGAGGCGCATGCGGAGGACGACCGCCGCCGCCGCGAGGAGGCCGAGGTCCGCAACAACGGCGACACCCTCGTGTACCAGACGGAGAAGCTGCTCAAGGACCAGGGCGACAAGTTCCAGGGCGAGGAGCGCTCCACCGTGGAGTCGCGGCTCAAGGACCTGAAGGAGGCGCTCGATGGCTCCGACATCGAGCGCATCAAGCAGGCCACCGAGGCGCTCGTCACCGCCAGCCACAGCTTCACCCAGCGCCTGTACGAGCAGGCGTCCGCCTCCAATGCGGCCGGCTCGGCCGGTCCCGCCGGCGGCACGTCCGGTCCCGACGGGACCGGTGCGTCGGACGACGAGGTGGTCGACGCCGAGATCGTGGACGAGCAGGGCGCATGAGCGGTCGTCCCGACGAGACGACGGCCGGTGAGGCCCCCGGGACCGCGTCCTCAGGGACGGCGTCCGGTCCCGGGGTCGCCGGCCATGCGCCGCCGAACGGGGTAGGGGGCGGGCCCGGCGGTGCGGCCGCGGGTACCGGTGACGTTGCCGGCCGCGGTCAGGCCGGGGACGAGAGTGAGAACGCCGCCGACGCCGAGCTCGTGGAGCACGACATCGACGCCGCCCTGGCCACCGCCGAGCGCGAGCGCGACGAGTACCTCGACATGGTGCGTCGCGTCCAGGCCGACTTCGAGAACTACAAGAAGCGCATGGTCCGTCAGCAGACGGAGCTGCTCGAGCGCGCCGCCGAAGGGCTCGTGACCCGGCTCCTGCCGGTGCTCGACGCCTTCGACCTGGCGCGGGCCCACCTCGAGGCGGAGGGTTCGCCGGAGGGCAAGGCGCTGCTGCAGGCGGCCGGGCTGCTGTGGGACACGCTGGCGAAGGAAGGACTCGAGCGCGTCGAC
>DASRBM010000057.1:0-5859 GCA_035653635.1 Acidimicrobiales bacterium
GGGTTCACCGTGGAGGACCTGTGCTCCGCCAGCCGACGGCGGCCGCTCGTCATCGCCCGTCAGATCGGCATGTACGTCTTCCGGGAGCTCACCGACTTCTCCTATCCGGCCATCGCCCGCGAATTCGGCGGCCGCGACCACACCACCGTCATGCACGCGGTCGACAAGATCTCCTCGCTCATGAAGGAGCGGCGCCAGATCTACGACCAGGTGACCGAGTTGATCGTGCGCATCAAGGGCGGTGCATGAGTCTGTGGGTATCCCGGCGCGCTGCTGTGGAGCACGGCCGTTGCCCTATGGACAGTGGGGACCCCCTCGAGCCGGCGATCTCCCGACCGGTGGACGACGCACCGGGGGTGGTGGACGGTGATACAGCCTCCGACTAGGACCGATGGCACACCATCCACAATCCACACCCCTTATTACTGCCACTGTAAATTTCTAATTCCTTTCGGAAAGGATCCTGTGTGAAGTTCCGCTGTGAGCGAGACACCCTCGTCGAGGCCCTCACCACGGCCAGCCGGGCGGTCACCACGCGCGGATCCACCACCGCGGCGCTGACCGGGGTCCGGGTGGAGATCGCCGGCAACCAGCTGACGGCGGTGGGCACCGACCTCGATCTCACGGTGCGGGTGGACGTGGAGGCCATCGGGCTCGACGACGGCGTAGTGATCGCCCCGGCCCGGCTGGCTGCCGACATCGTCCGGGCACTCGAGCCCGGGGCGGTGACCTTCGAGGGCGGCGAGGACGAGGTGGAGATCTCCGCCGCCCGGTCGCGCTTCGTCGTCCGCACCTTCTCCGTCGACGACTTCCCGGTTCTCCCCGAGCCACGAGTCGAGCAGGTCCAGCTCCCCGTCGCCGCCTTGGCCGAGGCGCTGCGGCAGGTGGTGCGGGCCGCCTCCGGAGACGACGCCCGGCCGCTGCTCACCGGCGTGCTCGTGGCGGCCGAGGGCGGGGGCACCCGCTTCGTGGCCACCGACTCCTACCGCCTGGCCCTGCGCGACCTGGCCGGATCGGGCCCGCTGCCCGAGGGGACCGAGCAGATCCTTGTGCCGGCACGGGCCCTCACCGAGTTGCAGCGCCTGCTTCCGAGCGGGGGCAAGGACGACGACACCGCGACCGTGGGATTCTCGGTGAGCGGCCTCGACGCCACCTTTTCGGTGGCCGGTGTCCGGCTCACCACCCGGTTGCTCGACGGGCGCTTCCCCGACTACCGCCAGCTGATCCCTCCCGGCTATCCGAACAAATTGCGCGTCGGCAAGGAAGCCCTCCTCGACGCGCTGCGCCGCGTGCGCCTCCTCGTGCGCGACAACACCACGCCGGTGCGGCTCTCCATGCGGCCGGGTTCGGTGGAGCTGACGGTCGTCTCACAAGAAGTCGGGCACGCCAGCGAGGACGTCGACGCCGAGTTCGACGGCGAGGAGCTGACGGTCGCCTTCAATCCCACGTACCTCATCGACGGGGTGGAGGCGGTCCTCGATGACGAGGTGTTGCTCGAGACGATCGACGCCACCAAGCCGGCCACCGTGCGCGGGCCGGAGCACGACGACTACCGGTATCTCCTCATGCCGGTGCGCGTCTCGTAATTCCAAGAAATCCCGGCCGGTCATGGCCATCACCACACTGTGGCTGACCGATTTCCGGTGCTTCTCGGAAGCCGTCTTCGAACCCGACCCCGACGGACTGACCGTGCTGCGCGGCGAGAACGGGGCCGGCAAGACCTCGGTCCTCGAGGCGGTGGGATGGCTGGCGACACAGCGCTCGTTCCGTGGCGCGCCGCGTGAGGCTCTCGTACGGACGGGGGCCGCCAGGGCCGTCGTGCGGGCGGAGGCCACCGCCGGCACCCGCGCCATGCTCCTCGAGGCGGAGATCCCCGTGACCGGTGCGGCCCGGGCACAGGTGAACCGCCAGCCCGTGCGCCGGCGCGCCGAGCTGGTCGAAGCGCTGCAGGTGTCGGTGTTCTCGCCCGACGACCTCGACCTCGTCCAAGGAGGGCCCGCGGCCCGACGCGACTACCTCGACGAGGCCCTCACCGGCCGTCATCCGCGTTTCGAGGCGCTCCAGGTCGAGGTCGACCGCATCCTCCGTCAACGCGCGGCCCTCCTGCGTCAGGCCGGTGGCCGCCACGAACCCGAGGTGCTCGCCACCCTCGACGTGTGGGACGCGCGTCTCGAGAGCTCCGGCGACGCCCTCGCCGCCGCGCGCGAGGAGCTGGCCGCCGAGCTGAGCCCACTGGTGGGAGCCGCCTACGCCCGTCTGGCCGGCCGTCAGGAGACGGTGACGCTCACCTACTCCCGGTCGTGGGTGGGCGCTCTCGGCGACGCCCTCGCCGCCGCGCGCCGCGACGACCTGCGCCGCCAGGTGACCACCGTCGGCCCGCACCGCGACGAGCTCGAGGTCCTGGTCGACGGCCGTCCGGCCCGCACGCACGCGTCCCAGGGCGAACAGCGCAGCGTGGCGTTGTCGTTGCGCCTGGCCACCCACCACCTCGCCACCGCCGAGCACGGGGCGGCGCCTGTGCTCCTGCTCGACGACGTCTTCTCCGAGCTCGACGCACAACGCTCGGGCGCCCTCGTCGACCAGCTCCCACCCGGGCAGGTCCTCCTCACCACCGCCGTCGACCCGCCGGCGATGGTGGCGCCGAGTCGGGTGGTCGAGGTGACCGGCGGCCGGCTCCTCGCCGGAGGACGGGCATGAGCCCCTATCGCGGCCGCGACGAGCGGGGGCGCAACACCGAGGGTCCCGTGCCTGTCGGCGAGGTGCTCAAGGCCATCTCGAAGCGCATCGGGGCGCCCGCCCCCGACGCGCTGACTGTCGTCTTCCGCGGTTGGGAGGAGCTCGTGGGCGCGTCGATGGCGGCACACGTCAAGCCGCTCAAGCTCGACGGCGGCACCCTCGTGGTGGCCGCGGACCATCCGGCCTGGGCCACGCAGGTACGGCACCTCTCCGCCGAGATACTCGAGCGCCTCCGCGCCAAGGTGCCGGCCGAGTCCGCTCCGGCCCGCATCGAGGTGCGCGTCCGCACCTGAGAAGTACGGCGCCGGACACGTCACACGCTCACCGGCGCCGGCATTCCATGAGCACCGCGCGGCACGCGGACGAGGGCGCCGAGCACCGCCGTCGGCGGCCACGGATCGGCACCGCGCGAGCGCCGAAAATCGACCCCGTGACCAGGGCTGATCCGCACCCTGCAAGGGTGCCGGCAAGGTCGGTCAGGACACTGCCCCCTGGTACACTTGAAAGCACTGGTGCGGGGCCCGCAAACGCCGAATTCCGGCTGTTGGACGCCCTCGCACCTCTGACACTTCGAGCGGTGAAAGGGCGCGTGCGTGGCGCTGAGATCGGACCAGGAAACGGCCAAGGCGAACGGGTCGTCAGGGTCCTACGAAGCCAGTGACATCACCGTTCTCGAGGGTCTCGAGCCGGTCCGGGCACGCCCCGGCATGTACATCGGCTCCACCGGCCCGACCGGTCTGCACCATCTCGTGTGGGAGGTGGTGGACAACTCCGTCGACGAGGCCATGGCCGGGCACGCCTCCCGCATCGACGTGACCCTGCTGGCCGACGGCGGCTGCCGGGTGGTCGACAACGGCCGCGGCATCCCCGTCGATCCCCACCCCCAGTACCCCGACCGTTCGGCCGCCGAGCTCGTACTGACCACCCTGCACGCCGGTGGCAAGTTCGGCGGCCAGGGCTACAAGGTCTCCGGCGGTCTCCACGGCGTGGGCGTGTCGGTCGTGAACGCGCTGTCCACCCGGCTCCTGCTCGAGATCGACCGCGACGGCAACCACCACGTCGTCGAGTTCGTCAACGGCGGGGAGCAGAAGGGCAAGCTCACCGTCACCGGCCCGGCGCCGAGGGGCCGTACCGGCACGACCGTCACCTTCTGGCCCGACGGATCGATCTTCGAGGAGACCGAATTCCGGGCCCAGACGATCAACGAGCGCCTGCAGGTCATGTCGTACCTCAACAAGGGCCTCGAGATCCGCTTCAAGGACGAGCGCCCCGGCCGCGAGCAGGAGATCACGCACCTGGCCAAGGGCGGCATCGTCGACTACGTCAAGCACCTCAACCAGGTGAAGGAGCCGATCTTTAACAAGGTGTGCTCCTTCTCCCAGGACGACGCCGATCAGGAGGTCGAGATCGCGCTGCAGTGGAACTCCGGCTTCCACGAGTCGATCCACTCCTTTGCCAACGGCATCTCCACCATCGAAGGCGGCATGCACGAGGAGGGCTTCAAGAAGGCCCTCACCAACGCGGTCAACCGCTACGCCCGGGCCAAGGGGACGCTCAAGGAGAAGGACGACAACTTCCTCGGCGAGGACATCCGCGAGGGGCTGACGGCCATCATCTCGGTCCGCCTCCGCGATCCGCAGTTCGAGGGCCAGACCAAGGCCAAGCTCGGCAACGTCTCCATCCGCTCCATGGTCGAGCGCGCCACGAACGAAAAGCTGTCCGAGTGGCTCGAGGAGCACCCCACCGAGGCCAACAAGGTCGTGCAGAAGTCGACGCTCGCGGCCCGGGCCCGGGTGGCGGCCCGCACCGCCCGCGACCTCACGCGCCGCAAGTCGGCCCTCGACGGGGCCGGCCTACCGGGCAAGCTTGTCGACTGCTCCGGCCGCGACGCCCGCGAGAGCGAGCTGTTCATCGTGGAGGGAAACTCGGCCGGCGGCTCGGCCAAGGACGCCCGTGACCCGCGCACGCAGGCGATCCTTCCGATCCGGGGGAAGATCCTGAACGTCGAGCGGGCCCGCATCGACAAGATGCTCAAGAACACCGAGATCCAGGCGCTCATCTCGGCTATCGGCGCCGGTCTCGCCGACGAGTTCGACGTCGAAAAGATCCGCTACCACAAGGTCATCATCCTGGCCGACGCCGATGTCGACGGGTCGCACATCCGGACGCTCCTGCTCACGTTCTTCTTCCGCCAGATGCGCCCTCTGGTCGAAGGTGGGTTCGTGTACGTGGCGCAGCCGCCGCTGTACTCCACGCTCGTCGGCAAGGAGAAGATCTATCTGAAGGACGACGCCGCCAAGGCGGCGTTCCTGACGGAGAACCCGAACCACAAGAACGAATTCCAGCGTCTGAAGGGGCTCGGGGAGATGGACTTCCACGAGCTGCGCGACACCACCATGGCGCCGGGCAAGCGCTCGCTGCTCCAGATCACCGTCGAGCAGGCGGCGCTCGCCGACGAGGTGTGCTCGGTGCTCATGGGTGACGACGTCGACCTGCGCCGGCAATTCATCCAGACGAACGCCAAGGACGTGCGCTTCCTCGACTTCTGAGGACGCGCGCACACGACACCACCGAGGAAGGAACTCCCTCCGACATGCCAGCACGCAGGAGAGGCGGCGCGGGCGCGGACGGCGGCAACGGGGACGACGGCGCCGTCGGCACCGAACAGACGGAAGACATCACCGTCGCCATCGAGCCCATCGAGATCCAGGAGGAGATGGAGCGCTCGTTCGCCGAGTACGCCATGTCCGTCATCGTCTCCCGGGCGCTGCCCGACGTCCGCGACGGGCTCAAGCCGGTGCACCGCCGGATCCTCTACGGCATGTACGACCAGAACCTGCGGCCCGACCGCCCGCACTCCAAGTGCGCCAAGGTCGTGGGCGAGGTCATGGGGGCGTACCACCCGCACGGCGACAGCGCCATCTACGACGCGCTGGCCCGCATGGTCCAGGATTTCTCGCTGCGCCACCCTCTCATCGACGGACACGGGAACTTCGGAGGCACCGGTCCCGACGAAGGCCCTGCAGCAATGCGCTACACGGAGTGCCGGCTGGCGCCCATAGCGCTCGAGCTCATGGCCGGCATCGACGAGGACACCGTCGACTTCGTGGCCAACTACGACGG
>DASRBM010000058.1:0-8975 GCA_035653635.1 Acidimicrobiales bacterium
CGGGAAGCGGAAGGTGTTCTTCGCCGGCCTGGCGGTGTTCACGGCCGGCTCCGCGCTGTGCGGCGTGGCTCCGAGCGTCGTGCTGCTCGTCGTCGGACGCCTCGTCCAGGGGGCGGGGGCTGCGGCGTTGTTGCCGGCCTCGCTCGGACTGCTCCTCGCCGCCTTCGGGCCCGAGCGGCGCTCGCAGATCGTGGCCCTGTGGGCCGGCGTGGGCGCGCTGGCGGTGGCGACGGGACCGTCGCTCGGCGCTGCGCTCATCACCGCCGGCGGATGGCGCTGGGCGTTCTTCGTCAACCTGCCTGTCGGTGTGCTCGCCTACGGCGTCGGTCGACGGGTACTGCCCGCGCACCGGGCCGACGCGGCGCATCCACGACCCGACTATGTCGGCGTGATCCTCGTGAGCGTGGCGCTCGCCGCCATCGTGCTCGGGATCTCGGAAGGGCCGAGCTGGGGCTGGACGAGCGTGCGGATCGTCGGCTCGTTCGTGGCCGGCGCGCTGATCGGCGTCGCCTTCCTCGCCCGCTGCCGGCGGCACGCGGAACCCGTGCTCGACCTCACCCTCTTCCGCGCCCGGACCTTCACCTTCGCCAATGTCGCCACCCTGCTCTACGCCATGGGCTTCTTCGCCATGTTGCTCGGGAACATCCTCTTCCTGACGAGCGTGTGGCACTACTCGATCCTGGGGGCCGGATTGGCGGTGACGCCCGGACCGATCGTGGTGGCGCTCGTCTCCGGGCCGGCCGGGAGGATGGCCACGAGGTTCGGATTCCGGCCCGTCATCATCACGGGTTTCGGGTTCTTCGTCGCCGGGCTGCTCACCTATGCGCTCGGGGTCGGTGTCCGCCCCGACTACCTGCGGGAGTGGCTGCCGGCCACCTTGCTCAGTGGCCTCGGCATCGGGCTCACGTTCCCGGTCCTCGGAGCCGCGGCCGTGTCGTCACTGCACCCCGAGCGCTTCGCCGTGGGCAGCGCCGTCAACCAGACGGCCCGGCAGATCGGGGGTGCCATCGGCGTCGCCATCCTGGTCGTCGTCCTCGGCACGCCCCACTCGCTCGCGAGCGCCATGACGTCTGCCCGGCATCTGTGGGCGTACTGCGCCCTGATGGCGGCTCTGAGCGGAGTGGCTGCGCTCGGCCTCGGCCGGCGGACCGCGGTCACGGTCGCTCCGGCGCCGGCCGCTTCCGAAAGCCTCGTGGAGGCCGTGGCGTCGTGAGCAGCGCAGGCCGTGCGGGACGGCGGGCGAGGGCTCGGTCCGGCGCGTAGACCGGAGGTCCGGGTCGAGACGGGTGGAGAGGGCGATCCACCCTCGGGTCCACCCTGGGGCCGACGACCCCGGCGGTGCCAAAGCGGACACTGACGGCATGACCATCACCGACTACGCCCTCAACATCGCCCTCATCGGCCTCGTCGTGCTGCAGATCCGGGGCCACGCCGTCACCCGGGCCCGGCTCTTGTTCCCGGTCGCCATGACCGTCTGGGCCTGCTCGCAGTTCCTGCACGCGGTCCCGACCGCCGGCAACGACGTCGCCCTGGTGGCCACCCTGGCCTTCGCCGGAGGGACCCTCGGCGTCCTCGCCGGGATGACGACGGGAATCTCCCGGCGCGGCGAAACGGCCTTCGCCAAGGCGGGCGTCGTCGCCGCCTTCCTGTGGGTCCTCGGCGTGGGCGCCCGCATGGCGTTCGCCATCTGGGTGACCCACGGCGGTCAGGCCTCGGTCGCCCGGTTCAGTGCCGCCCACCACATCACGTCGAGCGCGGCGTGGACCTCCGCCTTCATCCTCATGGCCCTGGCAGAGGTGGCGAGCCGGACCGGCGTCCTCTACGTGAAGACCAGGCGGACCGGCGCCGTCATCCCCCGCGGTGGCCTCCGTCACAGCCCGGCCGCGGTCTGAGGCGAGGACGGCCGAAACAGTCCGGCGGCGCGATCATGTCGAACGTGGGGTTCGCCGACATGCTCCATCCGGCGCAGGGGACCCGGTCGGCCCGGATGCTCACCCTCGCCCGGCTCGGTGGCCTCGCCGCCGTGCTGTGGGGTGTGGCGCACCAGGTCCCGCACGGCACCGGCGCCCACGTCGCGGTGGCCGTGCTCGGGGTGACGGCCTCGGCGGGCTGGATCGGATGGATGGCGTCCCGCCGCTTCGAGGCTGCACCGGCGGCCACGTGGGTGGCGCTGGCCGTGCTGGCCGTGTCGGGTGGGGTGTTGAGCGGCTACGCGCCCGTCGCGCTGACCTACGTCGCGGTGGGTGCGCTCGGCGCCGGCGTCACGTTCGATGCCGGGCGAGCCGCCGGCGTGGGTGGGCTCGGCGTGGCGGCCGTCGCCACGGCGGTGCTCGCGCTCGGCACGGCGTCGCCCGGGGAGATCATCGCCGAGGGCGGCCTGGCTGCGGTCGCCGGGCTGATGGCCGGCGCGAGCCGCCGTCAGTACCTGGGACGCGCCCAACAGGCCGAGCAGCTCCTGGCCGAGCGCGTCCGGGCCGACGCCGAGCGCGACAGGGCGGCGGCGCTGGCCGAGCGCAACCGCCTCGGCCGTGAGATCCACGACGTCCTCGCTCATTCCCTCGGCGCTCTGGCGGTGCAGCTCGGGGCGGCCGACGCGCTTCTCGAGCAGGGCCACGACGCCGATCAGGCCCGCGACCTGGTCCGGCAGGCACGAAGTCTCGCCGTCCGGGGCCTCGAAGAGACCCGCCAGGCGGTCCATGCACTGCGGGACCAACCGGTCGAATTGACCGAGCAGCTGGCTTCGCTGGCCGCGCACGAAGGGGCGGAGCTCACCGTCGACGGCAGCGTCCGTCCGCTCACCGCCGACGCCGGCCTGGCCCTCTACCGGGCCGCACAGGAGGCGCTGTCGAATGCCAGGAAGCATGCGCCCGGTGCGCCGGTCGGAGTACGTCTCAGCTTCGAACCCGAACGCGTGAGCCTGCTCGTGACCAACGGTGCGCACACGGAGCTGAACGGCGACCTGCGGGAGACAGGAGGCGGGTTCGGACTCCAGGGCATGCGCGAGCGGGTCGAACTGCTGGGTGGACGGGTGGAGGCGGGGCCCGGCACCGTCGGATGGCGGGTGCACGTGGCCGTACCGGCATGAGGGTGCTCGTCGTCGACGACCAGACGATCGTCAGGGAGGGACTCATGACGCTCCTCGGCACGTTGCCCGGGGTCGAAGTCCTCGACGGTGCCGCCGACGGGGAGGAAGCCGTCGCCCGCGTGGCCGAAACCACCCCCGACGTGGTGCTCATGGACCTTCGCATGCCGAGGATGGACGGCGTCGAGGCCACGCGCCGGATCCGCGCCCACCACCCGGCCACGCAGGTCGTCGTGCTCACGACCTATGCGGACGACGAGTCGATCTTCGGGGGCCTGCAGGCCGGGGCCATCGGGTACCTCACCAAGGACGCCGGGCGCGACGAGATCCGCCTGGCGCTCGAAGCGGCGGTGAACGGCCAAGCCGTCCTCGACGCAGAGGTCCGGGCCCGGCTCGTCGAGGTGGCCGTGACGTCGTCGGCGTCGAGTCACGGGGGCGGGTTGCCCGACGGTCTGACCGAACGTGAGGGGGAGGTGCTGCGCCTCATCGCATCCGGGCGGACGAACACCGAGATCGCCGAGGAGCTCTACGTGAGCGAGGCGACGGTGAAAACGCACGTCAACCGCATCTTCTCGAAGACGGGGAGCCGTGATCGTGCCCAAGCCGTCGCCTATGCGCATCGCCGCGGCCTCGTCTGAGCCGGACCTCACTCGGGCGAGCGGGGCCTGGTGTTCATCGCGGCGGCCGAAGTCCCTCGCGTACGTCCAACAGGTGGTGTGTGGTGTCGTGCACAGCGTGGAGCAGGGTCGCCTCCGCCTGCCACCAGGTGCCGTTGTCCACGAGACCGAGGTGATCCCACCCCGTCGTACGTGTGTCGACCAGCCGAGCAAAGGCGGCGGCTTCCCTGTCGAGGTCCTCGACAAGGGGGACAGGGTCGAGGATCTGTGGCCGGGTGGCGTCTTCGATGTCGAGTGCGGGCCACGGGTCACGCACCCGGGCACGATCCCGGGTCAACATCACTTCGATCGCCTCGCGTAGGAGCGGCAGGACGAAGGCGGAGTGGAGTGCGTACTCCAGAGCGGACCACACCTCCGGCGCCGGCCTCCGGTTGAGCTCGTCGACGCTGAAGCCGTCGGTGAGCAGGCGCCACCAGACGCCCAGGCTCTTGAACATGGCCGAGGCGTCCACGCGCCGCCAGCTCCGGGAATCGAATCCGCAGCGCTCGCACAGCTCGTGCTCGCTGCCGTCGAATCGCACCGGGGAGACGGTACCAAGCGGGGACGACCGGACTTCCTACCGGTTCGGCCGGTCCTGCTAGCGAACTGCCTGGCGGGCGGCGGCTTCGACGCGCGCCCGAAAGGCCTCCCATTCCGCGGCGTCGCGCTCGGGCATGTTGCCCCCCGGCCCGGCCAGACCGACGGTGCCGTCGATCAGCTCCCGGAGGATGTCCGCCTGTCCGGCGTGGCGGTCGACCTCCGCGATCAGGTGGACGAGTGCGAAATGAAGTGTGACCTCGCGGCGGTCCTCCGGCCACCAGGGAACACGTCCGGTGGCGTCGAGCGGGAGCGCCTCGACGGTGGCATCGGCGTGAGTGCTGGTCCGGTGGAACAGAGCGACGATGTCGTCGACCGACTCGTCGGCGCGTGCCCACATGTCGTCGTCGAGCTCGCCGCCCTCGGCCTCCCAGGGGGGTGGCTCGGGGAAGGGCCGGTCGAAGGTGGCGCCGAGGTAGCCGGCCTGGACGAACGCGACGTGCTTCACGATTCCGAGAAGGTTCGTCGCCGTCGGGGTCATCGGCCGCCGAGCGTCGTAGGAACCGAGCCCGTCGAGCTTCCCGACGAGAGCGTCCCTTCCGCGGCGGAGATAGCGGAGGAGGTCGTCCTTCGGGTCAGAGTGAGCCATCTCTCCATATTGCTCGTCGAGCCACGCGCCCGTCGCTGTCGCCGGCCCGGACCTGTCAGCCCTGCCGGTAGTAGTGCCCCTGTTCCAGGTCTTCGAGCAGACCGGGACCGGTCGGTTCCCACCCGAGCAGTTCGCGGGACATGGTGGCGTCGACCGGGCTGTCGAGGCCGACGAAATGCCCGAGGGGTCCGAAGTGGTCGATCGCCTCGGTCGGACCGAGGGATTTCGTCGGCACGTCCAGATGACGGCCGATGGCCTCTGCGATCTCGCCGAACGGGACCCCTTCCTCTGCGACGGCGTGGAGGACGGAACCCGAGGGGGCGAGTTCAGCGGCGAGGCGCGTGAAGCGCGCCGCGTCGAAACGGTGGACGGCGGGCCACCGGTTGCTGCCGTCGCCGACGTAGGCGGAGAACCCGCTCTTGCGGGCGATCTCGACGAAGGTGGCCACGAAGCCGTGGTCGCCGTCACCGTGGACCGTGGGTGGGTACCGCACCACCGACGCCCGCACGCCGACGCCGCGCAGCGACAGGGTGAAGAGGGCGGTGGCGGCGCGCAGGCCGGCCGGATTGGCACGCACCACAGGGCTCGGCACGAGTCCGTCGTCTTCGGTGGCGACGCGCCCCGCCGACAGCCCGACGATGCCGCTCGCCAGCACAAAGGGCCGGTCCGACCCGGCCAAGGCGGTCCCCATCGCTTCCACGGCCCGTCGATCGGCGGCCGCTGCCGCTTGGAAGTCGCCGCCGAAGGCCCTGTCGTGCTGGAAGGCGAGGTGGATCACCCCGTCCGACTCCCGCGCCGCCCTGGCCAGCCCCCCGGGATCGTCGATGTCGCCCCGGAACGGGGCGGCGCCGGCGGCGATCACCTTTTCCGCCGCGTCATCAGAGCGCGCCAACCCGACCACTTCGTGGCCCGCCCCGACCAACTCGGCCACGGTGGGTGCGCCGATCCAACCGGATGCTCCAGTGACGAAGAACTTCACGACGTGCCTCCAGTGATGTCAGTTCCTGACGTCAGTATATGACGTCAGGAACTGCCGTCAAGAGGTACGCTGATCGCCGTGGGTCGATGGGAGCCGAACGCCCAAGGCCGATTGGCCGAGGCAGCGCTGGAGCTGTTCCTGGAGCGGGGATTCGAGCAGACGACGGTGGCCGAGATCGCCGAGCGAGCCGGCCTCACCGAGCGCACCTTCTTCCGCCATTTCTCGGACAAGCGTGAGGTCCTCTTCGGACGAGGCGGGGGCCTGAGCACGTTGATGACCGATGCGGTGAAAGATGCACCGCCATCGGCGAGACCGATGGATGCGGTCGCCGCCGCCCTCGAGGCCACTGCTGTCGTCTTCGACGAAGCGCGACGCCCCTTCGCCCGTCGCCGTCAGGCGGTGATCAGCGCCAATCCCGAGCTGCAGGAGCGAGAGTTGGTGAAACTCTCGTCCTTGGTCGAGGACATGAAAGCCGCGTTGCACCTGCGGGGCGTCAAAGATCCGGAAGCGACGTTTGCAGCCGAAGCCGGGATCACCGTGTTCCGGATCGCCTTCGATCGCTGGGTGGAGGAGTCAGAACAGCGAGACCTCCGCCGGCTACTCCGCATCTCGCTCAAAGATCTGCGATCGGTGCTGGCGACGTCCTGAGCCGGTCAGAGGGCGCATTATCGCTCGCTCCAATGCTTCTAACCCGACGCGAGGGCTTCGAAATTCTCGTAGAGCCTCGGCTCGTCAAATTTGTGACGCTGCTTCAGAGCCGCGGGGCCGACTCGTTTCCACAATCCCGCTACCCACCAGAGGTCAAGGACCAGACCGCGGTCCAGCACACCCTGCTCGACCAAGGTGCCCACCGTCTCGCCGAATCCAAGTACCGACCTCACGGCCGGATCGTCGGCGGACGATGCCTCGGGATCGTACTTATCAGAGAAGACTTCGGTAACGGCTTCCGGCAGGTGCATCTCTTTGCCCCAACGCACGAGCTGAACAACGAGAGCAGCGTCATCATGAGTTGGCGGCATCTAGACCTCCTGAGTCAAAGATGGCCCCCACGCTACCTAGGCCGCTTTACGACTGCTCATCTCGCATGCCTGCCTAATCGCCGCTGCTCGGGATCGCTCGGGCGAGGAGTTATGGACAAGTCGGCACTGATGTCAGTACGGCCGGGATCGGCACATCCAGGATGGTCCAGGGTCCTGCTCTGACCCCATGCGATACTCGTCCGATGCCAATCGGAGGGTTCCTGCTTGCGGTGGGCGGGATCATCGCCGGAGTGGGGTTCCTGACTGCTCGCTTCGACAAGGAAGCCACGCTCCGGTCGCACGGCAACCCAGGCAAGGTCGCCTACTACCTCCGCTGGCCCGCACTCGCCGTGACCCTCGCCGGGATCGTGCTCCTGGTGGTGGCCTAGACCAGGCCGCACTCACACGGCACATCCAGGATGGCCTGTGGTAGCGGTCGGAGCTATTCGGCCCGCCAGCGGCCAAGCAGCTCACGAACAGCCTCGCGATCGAGGCCATTTGCGAGTTCGAGCTGCTCCCACTGGCCGTGTGGATAGCCAAGCAGGTTGTTCAGGACGTTGCCGACGACCACGGCCTGTAGCCGCTCCGGGTCCGGCTCCCATTCCGCAGCGACTCTCGCTTCAGGCCAAGCGTCGAGAACGGCAGCGACCTCCGTTCTGTCAGCCGCCATCAGCGTCTGGAACTCCCAGTCGGGGAAGCAGGGACTCTCCACGGCGGCGGCGAGAGCCAGCCGAACGAGTTGCCGGTCCTGGTCGGAGAGCTGCTCGACTTTGGCGGGGATCACACCGCACTGTATGCCGGTGGCCGGCCAGCCCGACCTGAGGGTCGGCGGAGGGTGCCGGTCCGGGGAACAGGCAGGATCGCTCGGTTCCGGCACTACAGGTCGGCCGACCGTCCGCCTGGGTGACCTGACACGGCACGTTACGGCTGCCCAATGGGAGGATGGGGTTCAGCCTGATCACAGGGAGCCCCGTGCCTGAGGAGTGGATGACCCGTCGTGAAGCAGCCGAACACCTCGGACTCAGCGGTCGGTCGATTACCTGGCTGCTGCTTTGGGACGACCTCGACGAGGAATTGAGGAAGGGTCCGACAGGGCCGGTATGGGTGGTGTCGAGGACATCCGTCGAGAATTATGGGAACTGGCGAGCCAGAACGAGAGGGTCAACCCGTCACCGCCAACTGGCCGTCCGCATCGTGCTCCTTCCGTTCAAGCTCGCGTTCGATGCCTTCGGCTGGCTCCTCTCCCTCATCGGTCCGTGGTGACAACCTGCAACTAGCGCATAATGCCGGTGATGACCCTGGCCAGGGCAGAGCTACCCGGCGGCTCCAGGCGGCCAGGGTGAGCGGCATCATCCAGCGGCGGTGAT
Organism: Acidimicrobiales bacterium; assembly: GCA_035653635.1. Lineage (GTDB taxonomy): Bacteria > Actinomycetota > Acidimicrobiia > Acidimicrobiales > UBA8190 > DASRBM01. The sequence continues at coordinate 8,290 of DASRBM010000058.1, forward strand.
CCCGATCGGTCAGCCCGGACGGCCAGGGGCGATGTACCGGCACTTATGCCGGTAATCAGAGATTACCGAGGCCCTTCGGGCCGGCATAAATGCTGATCATGCCGGTAACCGACGGCAACTTCTCAGGCATGAAAGGACGTCACGATTACCGGCATATCTACACTTTGAGTTCGGCCCTGGATTCGCTAGCGCCGACGGCGCACCGCGGCGGTGACAGCAAGCCCCGCGACGACGACGCCGATGATCACGAATGACCAACCGTTGGTGACGCCCCTGGGGCGTATGCGAGGAGTAAGGGAATGTCGACAACCAGCGCGTCAGGCACCTAGGTCACGACCTCGCCACGATTGCGCAGAATCGTTTCCTCCAAAGAATGGCCTGGCCAAGGCTCCAGCAATGCCTGGCGGGTCTCCTCGGGAGTGGGCGGCTGCTCAACGAGACGACGGTCCCTTTCGGCCCGAGTTTGGTGAGGCACTTAGCCATTTGCACTTCCGATGGAGACGCCTTTGCGAACCCAGACCATCTCTGAGTCATCGGCCACCCCGCGCCAGACCTGTAATGCTTGATATGTGGGTGATCCACCAGGCGGGATGACCCTGCCGTCATGGTGGGGCCTTCCCGACGGAAGGAGATCACCCCCCATGCCCCTCGAGCTCTCCGTCGAGCAGTCCCGGACCCCCTCCGGG
>DASRBM010000059.1:0-2127 GCA_035653635.1 Acidimicrobiales bacterium
GCGCGAGGCGGTGACGGTCGTCCCCTTCTCGAGGGTGCTGGCCCAGGCCATCGACAGGCGCATGACCAACTCGGGGCTGATGTCGACGTTGGCGAGCCCCTGGATCCCGTTGCGCCCGAACAGCGTGCGCGCTCCGCGCGACTCCCACACGATGGAGGTGTTGACGGTGGCGCCCGCCTCGACCGTCTTGAACGGGTACACCTTGACGCCCGACTTGATGACGGCCTGGGCGCCCACGAAGGTCTCGTCCCCGAGGACGACGCCCTCTTCGCAACGCACTCCCTGGCGCAGGTCGCAGGCCCGGCCGACCACACACCCGTCGAGACGAGTGCTCGGCCCGAGGAAGCTGTTGTCGTGGACGACCGTCCGCTGCAGGGTGGCGTTCTCGCCCACCCGCACGTTCGCCGAGAGGACGCAGTATTCGCCGAGGGTCGCCCCCGGCCCGATGGCGCAGTTGTCCCCGATGACGGCGGGGCCCTCGATCACCGCCGTCGGGTCGACGGACGCGCCCTTGCCCAGCCAGACCCCCTGGCGCAGCGGGAAGCCGCTCAACTCCACCCGTACCCGCTCGTCGAGGATGTCCTGATGTGCCTTGAGATAGGCGTCGAGCGTGCCGACGTCCTCCCAGTACCCTTCGGCGACGTACCCGAAGATCGGCTTGCCCTGGGCGAGCACACCCGGGAAGACCTCCTCTGAGAAGTCGACCGGCCGGCCGCCGTCGATGAAGTCGAAGATCTCCGGCTCGAGGACGTAGATCCCGGTGTTGATGGTGTCGCTGAACACCTGGCCCCAGGTCGGCTTCTCGAGGAACCGGTCGATCGACCCGTCCTCGCGAGTGATGACGATCCCGAATTCGAGCGGGTCCTCCACCGCCTTGAGCGCCAGGGTGGCCAGCGCGCCCTTCGACTCGTGGAACTCGACCACCGCCCCGAGGTCGATGTCGGTCAGGACGTCACCCGAGATGACGAGGAACCGCTCGTCGAGCTCGTCCATGGCGTTGCGGACCGAGCCCGCGGTCCCGAGCGGCATCTCCTCGGTGGCGTAGACCATGCGCACGCCGAACTCCGAGCCGTCGTCGAAGTAGCTGCGGATGGCGTTGGCCATGAAGGCCACGGTGACCACGATCTCGTCGAATCCGTGGCGCCGGAGCAGGCCGACGATGTGCTCCATCATCGGCCGGTTGGCCATCGGGAGCATGGGTTTGGGCTGGTTGGAGGTGAGGGGACGCAGCCGCGTGCCCTCGCCCCCGGCCATGATCACGGCTTTCACAGCGCTATCGCCTTCACAGCGTCACCAGTGTCCGCAGTGTGCGCACGTCAGCCCGACCCTACCCCGGCTCCGGCGATGAGGCGGCGCTGCGCCGCCCCCGGCGCCCGTCCGCCAGCGCCCGCCGTGACCTCGGGACGTAGGCGCCCGCGGCGATGTAGGCCAGGATCAATCCGGGGATCGCACACACCCAGGCGAACACGTGGAACGGCTCTTGCCAGGAGGCGTTGCCGTGGGAGAGCAGGAAGGCCGGGTAGGCGAACATCAGTCCGAACGTCCCCGCCTTTCCCACCCACAACACATCGATCCGCTCGGCGCCCAAGCTGGCCAGGAGCAGAACCGCACCCGAGACGAGCACCTCGCGGATCAAGGTGGCGACCCCGAGCCACACCGGCGCGGCCCCCTGGACGATGACGCAGATGACGCCGGTCCCCACGAGGATCCGGTCGGCCGTGGGGTCGAGCACCTTTCCCACCGTCGAGACCTGGTGAAACCGCCGGGCGACGAAACCGTCGACCCAGTCCGTGGCACCGAGCAGCCCGAGCAGCACTGCCGCCGCCGTCTGGCGGTGCGCACCGAAGAGCAGCCAGACGAACAGCGGCACACAAGCCAGGCGCAGTGCCGTGATGAGATTCGGAACGGTGAGGACACGGTCGGCGGCAGGCTCGACATCGGCCTCGACGGGCAGCGCGACCGACACATCGGGTGCCCGACCGGCGAGGGCGCCGGCATCGGGCTCCACACCCGTCGATGCTCCGAGGGGGTCGTCCCCCGTCAATGCTCCACGGTCCACGTGCCGCCCGACCGCAACAGCGCCGACACATCGCCCGGTCCCCGGCGCTCGGCCGCGTCGAGGAGCTG
>DASRBM010000060.1:0-5055 GCA_035653635.1 Acidimicrobiales bacterium
GATGTGCCCCGACTGCTCGCCGCCGAGGGCGAGCCCGTCCTTGTCGAGGGCCTCGAGGACGTAGCGATCGCCCACCGGGGTCTCGCGCACGGCGATGCCGCGGTCGGCCATGGCCAGGCGCAGGCCCAGGTTCGACATGACCGTCACCACCACCGTGTTGCCGGCCAGCTGGCCCCGCGACGCCATGTCGATGGCGAACATGGCGAGCAGCTCGTCACCGGTGGCCACCGCGCCGGTGTGGTCGACGGCCACGAGCCGGTCGGCGTCGCCGTCGAGGGCGAGCCCGATCGACGCGCCGCGCGCCAGCACTTCGCCGGCCACGTGCTCGGGATGGGTGGACCCGACGCCGGCGTTGATGTTGGTGCCGTCGGGCTCGTCCGCGAGCACGTCGACGCGTGCGCCCAACGAGCGCAGCACCTCGGGCGCCACGGCCGACGCGGCGCCGTTGGCGCAGTCGACGACCACGTGCAGCCCGGCGAGATCGCGTCCGTCGGCTGCGGCCACCAGGTGCGCCCGGTAGTCGGCCAGTGCGTCGGGATCGGGCCACAGCCGGCCGACCCCGGGACCGGTCGGGCGCCGCGGGCCGCGTCCGGCGCCGTGCAGGATGGCCTGCAGCTCCTCCTCGATCGACTCCTCGGTGGCGTCGGGGAGCTTGGTGCCACCGGCCGCGAAGAGCTTGATGCCGTTGTCGGCGAAGGGGTTGTGCGACGCCGACACCATGGCGGCCGGCACCGAGCGCTCGGCCGACACCCAGGCCACGCCCGGGGTGGGCAGCACGCCCAGGTCGACGACATCGGCGCCTTCGCTGGCCAGGCCGGCCGACAGCGCGGCCTGCAGGAGGGTGCCCGAGCGGCGCGTGTCGCGGCCGACGACGAAGGTGCTCGCCGGGAGCACCCGCGCGGCGGCGCGCCCCAGTGCGAGTACGAGCTCCACGCCGAGCTCGGCGTTGGCGACCCCCCGGATCCCGTCCGTGCCGAAACGGACGTCCACGGCGGTGCTGCTACCGCTTCGAGTACTGCGGGGCCTTGCGCGCCTTCTTGAGCCCGTACTTCTTGCTCTCCTTCTCCCGCGCGTCGCGCGTGAGGAGACCGGCCTTCTTGAGGCTGGTGCGGAGCTCGGGGTCGACCTCGATGAGCGAGCGGGCGATGCCGAGGCGCATGGCGCCGGCCTGCCCGGACACGCCGCCACCGGCGATGGTGGCGTCGATGTCGTAGGTGTCGACGATGTTGGCCACGCGCAGCGGCTCGGTCACGAGCATGCGGTGCGTGGCCGACGGGAAGTACTCGTCGATCGGCCTGCGGTTGACGGTGATCTTCCCCTGGCCCGGGCGCACGCGCACCCTCGCGACCGCCGCCTTGCGCCGTCCGGTGGTCTGGCTCAGCGGAGCGGGAAGCTTGGTCTTCGGCGACACGGTGCGATGGGTCCTTTCGGCGATGCGGCGAGCGGAGTGCGGGGGGTCAGCTGCGGGCGTAGGCCCGGGCCTCGAGGGTCAGGGGCTGGGGCTGCTGGGCCTGGTGCGGGTGCTCGGGGCCGGCGTAGACCTTGAGCTTCGACAGCTGGGCCCGGCCGAGCCGGGTGCGCGGCAGCATGCCCCGCACGGCCCGGCGCACGACCTCCTCCGGGTCGCGGTCGAGCAGGTCGGTGTAGGCGGTGGCCCGCAGACCGCCCGGGTAACCGCTGTGGTGGTAGGCGATCTTCTGCTCCGCCTTGCCCGCGGTGAGCACCACCTTCGACGCGTTGACGACGATCACGTGGTCCCCGGTGTCCACGTGGGGGGCGAAGGTCGGCTTGTGCTTGCCCCGCAGCACCGACGCCACCACCGTGGCGAGGCGCCCGAGGACCACGCCCTCGGCGTCGACGACGAGCCACGAGCGGGTCAGGTCCTGGGGCTTGGGCGAAAACGTGCGCACGGCGGGATTCCTCGGTTCGGTGATGCGATCAGGGGACCCGCCCCGGACCCGGCGGGGCCCAGCGGCGGGGGCGGTGCGACGAGCGCACCCGGCCCCTGGCCGGCTCACCAGGATAGGGGCCGGACCAGGGCCGCGGCAAGCCGCTCCGGACCCCGGCGGCGTCGCCGGACGGCGCCGGGGCGGGCTCAGTAGTCCACGCCGACCAGGCACAACCCCTGCGGCGGCGCCACCGTGGCCCCACCCGAGCGCGCCCCGGCCCGCAGCATGGCGACCAGGTCGGCCGGTCGGGCCCGTCCCCGCCCCACGTCGACCATGGATCCCACGAGCGAGCGCACCATCTGGTGGCAGAACGAGCTCGCCACCACGTCGAAGCGCAGCAGGCACTCCCCTTCGGCCAGGCCGTCGGGGGCGGACCGGACCTCGTGCCAGGCGGCGTCGAGCACCCGGCGGACGATGGGGGTGCCGGGTTCGGTCCCCGGCACCCGCCGGCAGAAGGCCCGGAAGTCGTGCTCGCCGATGACGGCGTCGGCCGCCGCCTTCATGGCCCGGAGGTCGAGGGGGCCGGGGACGTGCCAGGCGAGGGGGGCGAGGAGCGGATCGGCGGTGGCGGCCTGCAGCACCAGGTAGCGGTAGCGCCGGGCCCGGGCCGAGCGCCGGGCGTCGAAGTCGTCGGGCACCACCGCGGCAAGGCGCACGACCACCTCGGGCCCGAGGAGGGTGTTGCAGCTCTTCTGGACCCGGGCCACGTCCACGTCGGCCCGCACGTCCACATGCACCACCTGGCCGAGCGCGTGCACGCCGGCGTCGGTGCGCCCGGCGCAGGTGAGGGTCACCGGATGACGCAGCACCGTGGCGAGCGCCTCTTCGAGCGCGCCCCCGACCGTGTGCTGTCCCTGTTGGGCGGCGAAGCCCCGGAAGGCGGCACCGTCGTAGGCGACGTCCAGACGCAGGCGCACGGTGGCGGCCGGGACGGCGCTCCGCGCCGCCTCGGCGACCGGCGGGACGGCGCGCCGGCGGCCCGGTGCGGACGGGGCCTCCTCGACCGCCGACCCGGGACCCGGAACCGGGTCCGGATCCGGGTCGAACAGGGTCAAACCAGCTCGATGCGCGCCATCGGCGCGCTGTCGCCCAGGCGGGGGCCGAGCTTCAGGATGCGGGTGTAGCCACCGGGACGGTCCACGTAGCGGGGACCGATGTCGGCGAACAGCTTGTGGGCCATCTCCTTGTCCCGGATGAGGGCCACCACCTGGCGCTGGCGGTGCACGCCGCCCTTGCGGGCGGCGGTGATGCACTTCTCCACCACCGGCCGCAGGGCCTTGGCCTTGGCCTCGGTGGTCACGAGCGACTCGGCCGCGATGAGCGAGGCCACCAGGTTGCCGAGCATGGCCTTCTGGTGCGCCGCGTCGCCGCCGAAGCGCTTCCCACGACGGGGGGTGCCGAGCATGGTGCTACCTCAGTCCTTCATCCGCAGCGACAGGCCGCGCTCGTCGAGGCGCTGGATGACCTCGTCGAGCGACTTCTGGCCGAAGTTCGTGATGGCGAGCAGGTCCTCGGGGGTGCGCTCCACGAGCTCGCCGATGGTGTTCACCTGGGCCCGCTTCAGGCAGTTGCGGGGACGCTCGGACAGGTCGAGGTCCTCGATGGGCAGGTCGAGGTCGGGCGAGCCGCTCGTGGAGGTGCCCACCTCGCCGAGCTCGAGACCCTGGGGCTCCTCCTCGAGGTCGGCGACCAGGCCGACGAGCGAACGAAGGGTGTCGCCGGCCGACGCGAGCGCCTCGCGGGGGCTGAGCGATCCGTCCGTCTCGATGTCGAGGACCAGGCGGTCGAAGTCGGTGGACTGCTCCACCCGCACCGGCTCGATGGTGAAGGCCACCCGGCGCACGGGCGAGAAGATCGAGTCGACCGGGATGACGCCGATGGTGTTGGACCGCTTGTTGCGCTCGGCCGAGGCGTAGCCGCGGCCGCGCTCGACGGTCACGTCCATGGCCAGGCGCCCCTTGCCGTTGAGCGAGGCGATGTGGAGGTCGGGGTTGAGCACCTCGACGTCGGCGGTCAGCTGCAGGTCACCGGCCTTCACCTCGGACGGGCCGCGGATGTCGCAGCGCAGGGTCACCGGCTCGTCGGTGTGCACGCGCAGCACGACGTCCTTCAGGTTCAGGATGATGTCGGTGACGTCCTCCTTCACCCCCGGCAGGGTGGTGAACTCGTGGAGGGCGTCGTCGAAACGCACCTGGGTGACGGCGCCACCGGGGATGGACGACAGCAGCGTGCGGCGCAGGGAGTTGCCGAGCGTGTGGCCGAAGCCGGGCTCGAGCGGGCTGATGACGAACCGCTGCTGGTTCGCCTCCTCCTCGCCGAGGGCTTCGACGGTCGGTCGCTGGATGATGAGCATGAGCGGCTGTCTCCTGATGGCTACTTCGAGTAGAGCTCGACGATGAGCTGCTCGCGGACGGGTTCGTCGATGTGCTCGCGCTGGGGCAGGGACGTGACGCGGACCTGGGTCCGGTTCTCCCCCGCCTCGAGCCAGAGCGGCAGCTGTCGGTCGATGGTGTCGAGGTTGCGGCGCACCACGTACATCTCGCGCGAGGCCGGCTTCAGCGCCACGACGTCGCCCTGGCGGACCCGGTAGCTCGGGATGGTGACGCGCTTGCCGTTCACGTGGATGTGGCCGTGACGCACCAGCTGGCGGGCCTGGGCCCGGCTGGCGCCCCACCCGGCCCGGAAGGCCACGTTGTCGAGGCGGAGCTCGAGCAGGCGCAGCAGGTTCTCACCGGTGATGCCCGACTGGCGGCTCGCCTCGGCGTAGATGTTGCGGAACTGCTTCTCCAGGACGCCGTAGATGCGGCGGGCCTTCTGCTTTTCGCGGAGCTGGGCCAGGTACTCGGACCCCTGGCGCATGCGGTCGCGGCCGTGCTCGCCGGGCGGGTAGGCGCGGCTGTGGCGGTCGGTGACCTGCTCGCTGACGGGGCACTTGAGCGAGTAGCAGCGCTCGCCCTTCAGGAACAGCTTGGTCCGCTCGCGCCGGCACAGGCGGCAGACGGGACCGGTGTAACGGGCCATGTCGGGAAGGCTCTCTTTCTGGCTCTTGTCAGCGGTGCGATCAGACCCGGCGCCGCTTCTTCGGGCGGCAGCCGTTGTGGGGGAT
>DASRBM010000061.1:0-3357 GCA_035653635.1 Acidimicrobiales bacterium
CAGCGCCCGACGGGCGAGCTCCTTTCGGCCATCAGCAACGATCTCGTGAAGCTCGTCCGCCAGGAGGTCGAGCTCGGCAAGCTCGAGGTGTCCGAGGCCCTCGGTGCCCGGACACTCGCCCTCGTGTTCGGCAGCGTGGCCGGCGTGTTCGGGTTGGTGGCGCTCGTGTTCGGAGCGCTGGCCGGCTCGGACGCCCTGGCCTACCTGCTGCCCACGTGGGCAGCGCGCCTGGTCATGGCCGGCGCGCTGGGTCTCGTGATGCTCATGGCCCTGCCCATGGCGGCGAAGCGGGCGACCAAGCCGGACATGCGCCCGACGGAGACGCTGCGCACCACCAAGGAGGACATCGAATGGGCCAAGGCACAGCTGAAGCGGTAGCGCAGGTCGAAGAGACCCGGGCCCGCCTCGACGCCGAGGTGGCCGAACTCCAGCGCCGTGTGCCGCCCATGGTGGAGCAGGCCAAGCGCAAGGCGGTCACCGGCGCGGCCATGGCCGGAGGACTCGTCGTCATGGTCATCGGACTGCGCCTGACCGTGCGGATAGTCGGCAAGCGGCGGGCAGCCAAGAAGGCGGCTTCGGCCCGTCTGTCGGCCAAGGTGCGCGCCGCTCTGCCCGACACGGCCGACCTCTTCGCCCGGTCCCTGCCCGAGCGGGTGGAGCAGCTTGCCCGGTCCCTGCCCGAGCGGGTGGAGCAGCTGTCGGGCCGGGTGGAGGACCTGGCCGAGCGGCTGGCCTCGTAACCCGGGGCCACCCGAGCTCGACCGCCGGGGAGTCAGGCCGCCTTGGGGCCGGCCGACACCGGGGTCTGCTCGGGCAGGACGCCGGCCGCCTGGCGCAGTCCCCGCAGCACCGACTCCCAGGCCAGCTGCCGCTGCAGCCAGTTCAGGGCCTCGGCGTGGGCCTGACCAGCTGTTTCACGCCGTCGTTCCTTAGATACGAACATGTATCTATCATACGGTGTCGTGGAAAAAAGTCAACCGCGGTACAAAGAATCGCCAGCCGTACAGGGAGACAGAGGCGTCCCCGGCGGTCCACAATGACGGCATGGCCGTGGAGCGCTGGACGCCCGAGCGCCGCCGGGAGCTGACCCGGACCGCCCTCATCGAGGCGGCCGCGGTCGTCTTCGCCCGGCGGGGCTTCTACGGGGCCTCCCTCGACGAGATCGCCGAGACGGCCGGCTTCACCCGGGGCGCCATCTACAAGAACTTCGACGACAAGGAAGGGCTGTTCCTCACCACCATCGAGCGGCACTCCCAGCTGAACCTGGTCGCCTTCGGGGAATGGTTCGAGCAGCGCTTCGAGCAGGGGGACGGCGAGGCGACCCTCCTCGACGCGGAAGCGCTCGCCCTCGCCTTCCGCCAGATCCTCGCCCGCGACAGCGACTGGTTCGCCCTCGACCTCGAGGCTCGGCTCTACGCGCTTCGCCATCCGGACTTCCGGGAGCGATACGTGGCCGCGGCGCGGCAGATGACCGAGGCGGTGGCCCGGCTCATCGAGGAACTGGCCGCCGCGGCGTCGTGGCAGATGACCGTGCCACCCGATCGGCTGGCCCGCATGGTCGAGGTGGCCTCGGAGGGATTCCTGGCGTGGGCTTTTCTCGATCCCGACGACGGCAGGCTCTTCCAGTCGTTCTTCGAGCTGCTGCTGTCGGCCATCGTGGAGAACGGTCCGGCCCCCGGCTAGCAGGCCCCTCCAGGTGGTCGCGCGTCAGCGGACGTGGTAGAGCTCGCCGCGCAGGTGTCCCTGGAGCTCCTCGCCGACCGCTTCCATGGCCAGCTCGTAGCGGAGCACGGAACCTTCGACGGCCAGCCGGCGCGACACGGCGGACACCTTCTTCGCCGTGGAGGTCCGACCCACGAGCACCGAATGCAGGTCGAGGACCGTACCCGAGCACGTCCCTTCGAGTACCTCGACGATGCCGAGGGGCTCGGCCACGAGCAGCTCCGCGTGCCCGTCCGGTCCGGCGCGCAGGTAGCCGGTCTCGGCGTGCAGCGGACGTCCGTCGTCGAGACTCCAGGTGCGCTGGGCGTAGTGGACATACGGCTTGCCCACATGCGAGAAGCGGAGCTCCTCGCCGTAGCTGAAGCTGCCTACCGTCGGATACCCACCGGTCCCCTCGCCCTCCCACCGGCCGAGGAGGAAGGCGAGCGAGGCCACGTCCGGATGCAGGTCGGGACCGGCGGTGACAGGCACGCGCGCAGCGTAGATCGCCCCGGTCGCCGGCGCGCCGGTGCGACGGCGCACCGGGGGACGGCTCCGACCGGTCAGGCCACGTAGGTGCGCACGACGGCGAGGGCGCCCGCACCGTGCGGACCCGTCGCCACCAGGGCGCCGGCCGACGGCGCCAGTCGCTGCGCGGCGACCCGGCAGAAGTCCCCGAGCGGACCCGTCACCCGCGATTCGCACGCCTCGGGGCCGAAGCGCCAGCGCGCCCCCGTCGGGCCGACGAGCTCGCAGTACACGTCGTGCGCCGGTTCGCCGGCGAGCGACCAGGCGTAGGGCAGCGTGCGGTGCGCCAACCAGGCGACGTGATGCAACCGCTCGTGGTCCTCGTAGACGAGGCCGAGCGCGTCGCTGACGTCGAGGGCGTGCGCCCAGTGCTCGGCCAGGCGGGTGGTGGCAAGCGTGGCCGGCCGCAGAGGCGCCGCCGCCCAGGCCACGGCGCGTCCGGGATCGGCGCCCCGCAGCGCGTCGAGGGCGCGCCGGCGGGCGACGCGCCAGCGCTCGAAGACGACCGCGGGCTCCGCACGTTCGGCGGCGACGAACGACTCGGCGGCGGCGTCGACCCCGCGGCCGCCGCCAAAGAAGGTGGTGGCCCCGGACTCCGCCCCGGTGATGGTGGCCACCACCAACTCCTCGGTCTGGGCCAGGTGCAGCACCACGTCGGCCACGCTCCAGCCGGCCGCGGCAGACGGGGCGCGCCACTGCTCGTCTCCGAGTCCGCCGAGCATGGCTTCGATCCGCTCCTGTTCGGCCTGGAGGTCGGCGAAGACCTCGGCGCCCGCTCCGGCTGCCGCCGCGTTCATGCCGACACCGCCGAGCGCTGCACCCGGCGTCGCAGACGTGCCCCGAGGAACGGCGCCAGGTAGCGCACCGCGGCAGCAGGCGCGGCGTGCAGGAGCCGCTCACGCCGGAGCTCGCGCACCACGTCGCGCGCCCGTGCCGGGGTGCGCGCCAGCAGGAAGGCGGTGACGAAGCGCAGGTGGTGCCAGGCGAGCACGGTGTCGAGCCGGCGCCGGTCGAGCTGCGCGTCCGTCCGCACCCGCTCGAGCATGGCGAGCATCGTCGTGTACACGCGCCAGAGGTCCTTGCTGTAGCCGGTGTCGACGTCGCGGTAGGCGACATAGGGCCAGTCGA
>DASRBM010000062.1:0-5907 GCA_035653635.1 Acidimicrobiales bacterium
CGAACAGGGTGGCTGCCACCGACGCGCCGGCGGCGTCGGTGAATTCGGTCGTCCGCAGGGCGCCGAACGCCGGCATGGTGGCGGTCGACGAGGCTGCCGCGCGACGGCTGCCGCTGCCACTGCCCCCAGTCGTCACCGAGCCTCCTGTGTGCGACGCCGCGCCGGGAGACCACCCATGTCCACCTGCGCCAACGCGCTCGTACTGCGTCGCGCCACGGTAATGCCCGCTGCAACGAAATTGGTGGATGCGCCGCGCGCCTCAGGCGCGGTCGGCCAGCGCGGCAGCAGCTCGCAGATGGTCGCTCAGCGACGCCGCCGTCGCATGGGCGTTGGCGCCGCTCGTGTTCGGCATCAGATACACGGGACGGCCGCCGATCCGGTGCGTTTGTTCGCCTGCTATCGCCCGTGCATCGAACGCCACCCGCCAACCGGTGAGGCCGACCATGCAGACAGCCCGGGGTGCGAGCCACCGGACGAGACGCTCGACCCGGGCCAGGCCCCGGCGGTACTCGTCGGGTCGCAGCTCTGCCGCCCCCACCGTGGCGCGCTTCACCAGATCGGTCATTCCCATGCCGTGGAAGCGCAGCGCGTGCCACGGGTCGCGGTCGCGCGTCGCCAACCCGGCGGCGAGGGCCGCGGGCCAGAAGCGGTTGCCCGGCCGGGCGAAACCGACACCGGCGTCGGCCGAGTAGATGCTCGGATTGAGCCCCACGACGAGCAGGCGCATGTGCGGACCGACGACGTCGGCGAGAGTGCGGGCGCGGCGGGCAGAGACACGCACCACGTCCTCGACGCTCTCCGCGCGACCGACCTCCAGGCCGGCGCCGGTGCACACGTCGACGAGGGCCTCTGGGTGCCAGCCGGCGAAGAATCTGCCCGGCACCCGGTCGCCGGGGAGTTCGTGCCCCTCGTAGTCGCCGCCGAGCACCTGCACGTCGACCGGCGCACCCACGACGAGCACCCGGTGCAGCTCGGCCAGCGCCGCGGGCAGCGCTGTGCGCTCGATGTGCTGGTAGCTCATGTTCGCCCAGGCCCCGGCGATCCGGCCTCGACCGAAGGGAAGTGCCTCCAGATCGCCGCGGACGAGGACCGCGTCGGCCTGCGCGCGCCGGGCCGCGCGGAGCATCCGCCAGGCGGCGTCGATGCCCACGGCCGGCGCGCCCAGATCGGACAGGTAGCGCCCGGTGCCGCATCCCACGTCGAGCCGCACGCCCCCGGCGGCGACCGTGGCGGCGAAACGCGTCGCCTCCTCGCTCCGGACGGGGCCGACCCCGGCGGCCCACTCCTCCCCGCGCTCCTCGTAGACGGCGACGGTGGCCCGGTCCACCGCGGTTCAGGCGGGGTCGGTCATTCGGCGAGCCCGACGGGCGTGCCGTCGACGATCTGGTCGAGGTACTCCGACAGACCGAACCCGACCCGGCCGTCGGCGAGCGTCCACCTCGTGAGCCCCTCCGAGATGCGCGTCTGCAATTCGCCGCCGCCGTCGAGCGTACGGCGGTTGCGCAGCGGGATGAGCGACAGGACCTCACCCCGCACGTCCCAGTGCCTGTCCCCGGCTGCCAGCGTCGCCTCCACCTGCCGGTGATAGCGGTCGTCGCCCTGCCATACCGTGCGCACCCGCATGTCGTCGCACACGTGGATCCGGCCGTCCTCCCACACGAAGCCGCTGCGGATCCCGGCGCTGTCGCGGCGGGCGATGCGCGAGCCCATGAAGCCGAAGTCGGCGCCGAAGTTGGCGGTGAGCCAGCGGTAGTACCACGGCGCCTGCCAGTAGCGCGGTCCCCAGCTGTGGTCGCGCAGGCCAAAGCCGTCGACCGACCACTGCCGGTCGCCGACGGTGACGGTGCCGGTCGCCCCCACGAGCTGCTCGTAGTGCCCGCGGGCGAACTCCTCGCCGGGCCGTTCGACGTGCTCGTCGGGCTCGCCACCGAACATGTCGGCCACGCCCCGGTACCGGAGTGCCACCGTGCAGGACGCCGTCGGGTTGGTGGTGAAGGCCACCTTGGGATCGGCCATCTGGAGCGGGTCGTCGAGCAGCACCACGGGGCCCTCGTAGGAGACGGTGAGCGCCTTGAAGGGTTCCACCACGTCGAAGCGCATACCGGCCGCGTCGAAGGCGTCGTTCGTGGTCACCTTGGGCCTGCGGAACATGAAAGCGACCGTGCCATCGGGCAGGTAGAGGCAGACGGTCATCTCGCCGGTGCCCTCGTTGGCCCGGTTGCCGAGGCGGAAGAAGCCGCCGAGGCGCTGCTCGGGGTCGACGACGTTGAAGTACATGGACTCGTTGAAGTTGGGCTCCGGTCCCAACTCGTGCATGTACTCGTCGTGGGGCTCCAGGCGCAGTCCGATGGGCGCAGGCTAGAGCACCGGTCGCGCACCACGCCGTTCGAGGCCCCGCTCCCGTAGCATCCGGGCGATGCCCGACCCGGACGCCGTCGCCGACCCCGCACTGGCGGGGGCGTTGGCCGAGGTGCTCGGCGAGCGCTGGGGTGAGCCGGTGGAGGTCGAGGCGCTCGGTCGGCTTCCGGGCGGCTCGTCACGAGAGAGCTGGTCCTGCACCGTCCGCCGCAGCGACGGCTCGCGGCGACGCGTCGTGCTGCGCCGGGACCCACCTGCGGCTCCGTCCTCGGGCCTCGTGCTCGAGGCAGACCTCCTCGGTGCCGCCGCCGACGCCGGTGTCCCCGTCCCGGGGCTCGTGACCGCCGCCGTCGCCGGTGGACCGCTCGTGAGCGCGTACGTCATCGTCGACTTCGTGGACGGCGAGACCATCCCGCGCCGGGTGTTGCGCATGGTGGCCGAGTCGGGAACTGGCGACGCGCTGGCGGCGCAGTGCGGCCGGGTGCTCGCCGCCGTCCACACCATGGCGCCCGCCTCGGTGCCGGGCCTTCCCGGCGGCGACCAGCTCGAGCAGCTGCGGGGCCTGCTCGACCATCTCGGCCAGCCGCACCCGGCCTTCGAGCTGGCGTTGCGCCATGCGGCGGCCAATCGCCCGCCTCGCGGTCCGCAGGTCGTCGTGCACGGCGACTTCCGCACCGGGAACCTCCTCGTCGGACCGGACGGCTCCATCCGCGCCGTGCTCGACTGGGAGCTGGCCCATCGCGGCGATCCGCTCGAGGACCTGGCGTGGTTGTGCGCCAAGCCGTGGCGTTTCGGCTCTGACCTGCCGGTCGGGGGGTTCGGGAATCTCGACGCCCTCGTGTCGGCCTACGAGGAGGCAGCGGGGGTGACCGTCGACCGCGGCGCGCTGGCCTGGTGGGAACTGGTCGAGACGCTGCGGTGGGGCATCATCTGCATCGTGCAGGTGCTCACCCACACGAGCGGCGCCCTGCGCTCGGTGGAGCTCGCCGCCATCGGACGGCGTGTGTGCGAGGTGGAGTGGGACGTGCTCCAGATGCTCGGGTGAGCGACGTGTCGGCGGACGGCGCCCCCCACGACATCCCGTCGGCCCCCGAGCTGCTCAGGGCCGTCGAGGAGTTCCTGCGCGGCGAGGTGATGGCCGCCACCGACGGCCGGCTGGCCTTCCACGTCCGGGTGGCGGCCAACGTCGTTGCCATGGTGGCCCGCGAGATCGAGCTCGGGCCCGAGCAACGACTCGCGCATGCCGAGGCGCTGCGTCGGCTCGGCATGGAGAGCGACAAGGAGCTCGCCGACGCCATTCGCTCCGGCTCGCTCGACGACCGCCTCGACGAGGTCACCGACGTCGTGAAGCAGACCGTGGCCGCCAAGCTCGCCGTGGCCAACCCCGACTACGTCGAGCGGGCCTGAGCCCGGCCTCGGCAGAGGCGTCCGGGTCGCTCCTCGCGCGCAGTCCGGCGCTTACGCGCCGCTGAAACGGGGAGGACGGCCGGCGAGCATGGCGGCGACGCCTTCCACGGCGTCGGCCGTGCCCGCCAACCGGGTCTGCTCGGCGAGCTCGTGGGCCATGGCCGCTTCGGCGGCGACGGCCAGGCCGGCGCGCAGTGTGGCGCGTGTCGAGGCGACGGCGAGCGGCGCCCCGCCCGCGATCTCGTTTGCGAGCACGACAGCCATGTCGCGCTCGGACCCGCTCGGCACCATCTTCTCGGCCAACCCGATGCGCAGCGCCTCCTCGGCGTCGATGCGCCGGCCGGTCAGGAAGAGCTCGGATGCCCGCCCCGGTCCCACGAAGCGCGGCAGCGTGACGCTCAGGGCGAACCCGGGGTGGATGCCGAGCCGCACGAAGTTGGCCTGGAACCAGCCGCGCTCACCGACGACCCGGATGTCACAGGCGAGGGCCAAGCCGAATCCGGCGCCGATGGCGGCCCCCTGCACAGCGGCCACGAGCGGCACGGGCGACGAGAAGATGCGCACGGCCTGGCGATAGAAGGCCCCGGTGTTGGTCGAGAAGTCGCTGCCCTCGGCGGTGGGATCCGGCGCGTCGCTCGCCTTGAAGTCGGCGCCGGCACAGAACGAGCGTCCTTCGGAACACACGACCGCGGCCCGGACCTCGGGCGACAGGTCGTGGACGGCGTCGGCGAGGCGCCGCAGCGCCGGTTCGGTGAGCAGGTTGTGCGGCGGGCGGCGCAGGGTGAGCACCGCCACCGCGCCGTCGGTCTCGACCGACACGTCGTCGGCCGCGCTCGTGGGGCGATCCTCGGTCATTGGGCCACTCTAGGAAGGACGGGCCCCGTTCCACGAAAGCGCCGGACGCGCCCGGGGGCAGCGGCGGCGGATCTCAGCGGGAGCGGTTGCGCCGGCGCTCGGCCAGGGCCGCGTCGGCGCGGGCCACGAGCTGGTCGAGGTCGTCGCCCTGGCCCAGCTCGGCGAAACCCACGGTGGCGGTGGAGCCGGGCGCGTCCTCGGCGAGGATGACGGTGAATTCCTTCAGGCGCTGCTCGGCGGTGTCCATGTCGGCGCCGGGCAGCGAGAACAGGAACTCGTCGCCGCCGAGTCGCATGATGACGTCGTAGGAGCGCAGCGTGGCCCGCAGGGCGGCCGCCACCTTGCGCAGCAGCTCGTCGCCGGAGCGGGGGCCGTTGGTCTCGTTCACCGCCCGCAGCCCGTCGACGTTCAGGTAGCCGATGATGAAGGCGGTGCCGTCGCGCTGGGCCCGGTCGATCTCGCGCTGCAGGGCGGTGAACCCGGCATGGCGGTTGAGGACGCCGGTCAGCTCGTCGCGGGTGAGCGCGCCCTGTCCCTCGTCGCGCCCGGTGCTCCGGCGGTACGGCCGCAGCGGCTGATCGTCCGGCACCTCCAGCGGCGGACGGCTCTCGGGACGAGCCGTTGCCGGTGGCCGGGGTGCGGGCGTCTCGACCACCGGTGCGAGGTGTGCGCTGCGCGGCGGTTCGGCGTCGACCACCGAGTGCACGAGATCCCCGTAGAGCGACACCACCGTCGACACCTGGGCGGTGACGAGCTCGAGGACGGCGGCCCGCTCCTCGGGATCGAGGCGGGCGAGGGAGCTGTGCAGGCGGGCGGCGCCCTCCGACAGGGCCGCGGCCACCTGCAGGAGCCGATCGGCGGGCACGACAGGAGTGCGCTCCCCACCGGTTCCCGCAGTGCCGCTCCGCCCGTCGATGGCCGAGAGTCTTCCACGCCCCGCTTGCCGGTTGTCCTCTCGCTGTGCCATGCCCCGAACCCCTTGCCGACGGGACCGGCTCCCCAAACTACACGAATGGCATTTGCGCGCTCCGGACTGCGCCCCGGCGCGCGCCCCGACCGGCGGAGCTCAGGTGGCGGTGGCCCGGGCGAAGAGGGGGTCGAGGGCGGCGAAGGCCGCCGACACAGCGGCGGCGTCGGCAGCCAGGAAGAGCAGGGCGAGGGCGTCGGCCCCGGCCTCGGCGTAGCGCGCAACGGAGTCGAGGTCGACGGGCTGGAAATAGGGGCACACGGTGATGCGGAGCTCGCTGCGGGAGCGGCCGGTCTCGCCGAGGAGCTGGTCGAGGCGCG
>DASRBM010000063.1:0-5979 GCA_035653635.1 Acidimicrobiales bacterium
GGGCGGCCTCGAGGCCGCCCGAGACGGCCGCCAGCGCGGCTTCCTGGGCGACGTTGGACACGTTGCCGCACGCGTGGGACTGGAAGTTGCCCACGGCCTCGGCCACGTCGGGCGGCGCGATCAGCCAGCCCACGCGCCAGCCCGTCATGGCGTACGTCTTGGCGACCCCGTTGATGACGATGCAGCGCTCGGCGATCTCTGGCACCACCGCGGGCATGGAGGTGAAGGTCCGGCCTCCGTAGACGAGGTGCTCGTAGATCTCGTCGGTGACGACCCACAGGCCCCGCTCGGCCGCCCAGCGACCGATGGCGACGACTTCGTCGCGGGAGGCCACGGCGCCGGTGGGGTTGCTCGGCGACACGAAGAGCAGCACCTTCGTGCGCGGGGTACGGGCCTCCTCGAGGGCCTCGACGGTCACGTGGAACGCAGTCGACTCGTCGGTCGGCACCGGGACCGGTACCCCGCCTGCGAGGGCGATGGCTTCGGGATAGGTGGTCCAGAACGGAGCGGGGACGAGCACCTCGTCGCCGGGGTCGAGCAGCGCGGCGAACGCCTCGAACACGGCTTGCTTGGCGCCGTTCGTGACGACGACCTGCGACGGTGTGACGTCGTAACCCGAGTCGCGCAGAGTCTTCGCCGCCACGGCTTCCCGGAGCGCGGGAAGTCCCGGAGTAGCGGTGTAGTGATGGTTGACCGGCTTGGCGCACGCCCGCTCGGCCGCCGCGACGATGTGCGCCGGAGTCGGGAAGTCCGGCTCGCCGGCACCGAAGCCGATGACGTCCTCACCTGCGGCTTTGAGCGCCTTCGCCTTGGCGTCGACGGCCAGCGTGGCCGACGGGCTGACCGACGCCACGCGGCCGGAGATCCGGCGTGCGTCGCCGGCTCGAGCAGGTGCGGGGGCGTGTTCGCGCAGGGGCGCCATGGCTGCCATGCTTGCACACGTGACACCGCCCTCCGACACCGCCACCACACCCGACATCCGCATCCCCGACCACCTGAAGCCGAGCGACGGGCGCTTCGGCAGCGGGCCCTCGAAGGTCCGGCCCGAGCAGGTATCGGCCCTGGTGAAGGCGGCACCGACGTACCTGGGGACGAGCCACCGCCAGGCCACCGTCCGGTCGGTGGTGGGGCGCCTGCGGGCGGGGCTGCGCGAGCTGTTCTCGCTCCCCGAGGGCTACGAGGTCGTCATCGGAAACGGTGGCGCCACCACGTTCTGGGACGTGGCCACCTTCTGCCTCATCGACCGTAAGAGCCAGCATCTTTCGTTCGGCGAGTTCTCGTCGAAGTTCGCCGCCGCGGCCAAGGCCGCGCCGCACCTCGACACGCCGCAGGTGGTGGAGTCGGCCCCGGGGACGCATCCGGAGGCCGAACCGGCGGCGGACATCGATCTCTATGCGCTCACCCACAACGAGACCTCCACGGGCGTGATGATGGAGATCCGGCGCCCGGCGGGGCTCGCCGTCGACGGCCAGGCTCTGGTGGCGGTGGACGCCACCTCGGCCGCGGGTGGGCTCCGGGTTGACCCCCGGGAGTTCGACGTCTACTACTTCGCCCCGCAGAAGTGCTTCGCCGCCGACGGCGGTCTATGGGCGGCCCTCCTCTCCCCCGCCGCTCTCCAGCGCGTCGAGAGCATCCGGGAGAGCGGCCGATGGGTGCCCGCTTCGCTCGACCTGTCGATCGCCGTCGAGAACTCGCGGCTCGAGCAGACCTACAACACGCCGGCACTGGCCACGATCCTGCTCTTCACGGAGCAGGTGGAGTGGATGGTGGCGGGCGGGGGTCTCGAGTGGTCCGCTTCCCGGTGCGACCGGTCGGCCGAGATCCTCTACACGTGGGCCGAACAGTCGGACTTCGCCCGGCCCTTCGTGGGCAAGCCCTCCGAGCGCAGCCACGTGGTGGGCACCATCGACTTCGCCGACGACGTCGACGCCGCGGCCGTGGCCAAGATCCTGCGGGCGAACGGCATCGTCGACACCGAGCCGTATCGCAAGCTCGGGCGCAATCAGTTGCGGATCGCCATGTTCCCGGCGATCGAGCCCGACGACGTCGCCGCCCTGTGCGCCTGCATCAACCACGTCGTGGGGGCACTCGCCGGCTGATCCCGGCCCCGGGGCCCCGGCGGCGGCGCTCACGTCGCCGGGCCAGGGCGCGGCGCGTCCGTGGGACTAGGTGGCCGGGCTCACCGAGCTCATGTTGAAGTCGGCCACCCGCAATGCGGGCATGGCCGTGCGGTTCATCCACTCGTTCCACTCGCGCGACAGCGCCCGCTCGCTGCGGCCGGCGTCCACGACCCGGCCGAGGAGGTCCACGGGGCTCTCGTTGAAGCGGAAGTTGTTGACGGCGCCGACGACCTCGCCGCGTTCGACGAGGAAGACGCCGTCCCGGGTCAGGCCGGTCAGGAGCAGGGTCACCGGATCGACCTCCCGGATGTACCAGAGACACGTGAGGAGCAGTCCCCGTTCGGTCGCGGCCACGAGGTCGTCGAGGCTCTGACCGGCTCCGGGCGCCTCGAGCGTGAGATTGTCCACGGCAGGGGCCGGCTCCGTGCCCGAGCGTCGAGCCCCAGCCCGGTGGTAGCGCAGGCGCTGCACCGCTCCGCCCTCGAGCCACGTGGTGCGGCCGAGGGGGAGCCCGTCGTCGAACACCGATACATCAGTGCCCGACGCGCCGGCGGCGACGAAGGGGCGGCATTCGAGGCGGGGCTCGGCCGGGTCGCTGCGCAGCTCGAAGTCCACCGGGGACAACCGCCTGCCGACGACGGTGCCGCCGCCGGGTGCCGAGAACGCGTTGCGGCCGTCCTCGGCGTCGCGCCCCGACATCGCCTCCCACAGTGGGATCACGAGATCGGCCACGGCGTCGGGAGGCAGGATCGTCTCGTAGCGCCCGGGACCGAGCTCGACCCGCCGCCGGGCCCATTCGAGGCGCTGCTCCACGCGCACGTGCATGGCCTCGAGATCGACATCGGCGAAATCCGGCGTACCCTGCGCCACCCAGGTGGAGCGGGGCCCGTCCGGGGCCCTCCCCACGAGCTCCATGGAACCGGTCGGCTGCACGTGACGACGACGGATCCCGGTGCTCGATCCGAGATAGAGCGTCTCGACCCGGTGGGATGCGAACCCGGCCAGGACGTGGCCGGCGGCAGCGGCCTTGTCGAAGGCGGCGCCGAGGTCGTCGAGGACCGGGGCGAGGATCGAGAAGTCGGTCTCCGATGCGGCGGACTCGAACGTGTCGTCGGATCCCGACGCGCCCGGCTCCACGAGCGGCGAGGCGTCCTCGGCGACAGGCGCCCCCCTGGCATCGGCTTCGCTCGCGGCGACGAGCTCGGCGACATCCGGCGCGCCGCTCCTGCTCGCCACCCCCACGCTCGTCCCCTCGGGCCCGTGACGCATGCTCACGACGACGACCCGACGCTGCCGGCGCAAGCCGTTGGTGGTGGTCGTGTTGTTGGCGAAGCGGGCGTCGACCTCGCTGCCGTCCTCGACGAGCACGACGCATCCGTCGCTCGTCGACGCAGCCAGGGCCCGCTCGACCACTTCGGCGGCGCGAGGGAGCTCGTTGCCGGGGCTCACGCTCCTCCCCCCGTTTCGGCCCGGGCGTTGAGCACCCGGATCCCCCCGAACACTGCGGTGGGACAGCCGTGGCTGACGGGAGCGACCTGGCCCGGTTGGCCCTTCCCACAGTTGAAGGCGCCGCCGAGCACATAGGTCGAACGGCCGCCGAGGGCCTGGAGGGCACCCCAGAAGTCGGTGGTGTTGGACTGGTAGGCGACGTCCTTCACCTGGCCCTGCAGCCGGCCGTGCTCGATCCGGTAGAAGCGCTGGCCGGTGAACTGGAAGTTGTGGCGCTGCATGTCGATGGACCAACTCTTGTCGCCCACCACGTAGATCCCGTGCTCGACGCCGGCGACGAGTTCCTCGGTCGTCGGCCCCGTACCGGGGGCCGGCTGCAGCGACACGTTGGCCATGCGCTGGATCGGAATGTGGAACGGAGAGTCGGCGAAGGCGCAGCCGTTCGAACGCCCGAGGCCGTTGTCGGCCGCCATCCGCCGGTCGAGCTGGTAGCCGACGAGGATGCCGTCGCGCACGAGGTCGAACTGCTGGCCGGCGACCCCTTCGTCGTCGAAACCGACGGAGGCGAGACCGTGGGGTGTCACCCGGTCCCCGGTCACATGCATGAGCGGGGACCCGTATTGGAGGGTTCCGAGCTTGTCGAAGGTCGCGAACGAGGTACCGGCGTAGGCGGCTTCATATCCCAGTGCGCGGTCGAGCTCGGTGGCGTGGCCGACTGATTCGTGGATCGTGAGCCACAGATTGCTCGGGTCGATCACGAGGTCGTAGACCCCCGGTTCGACCGACGGGGCCCGCACCTTCTCGGCCAGGAGCTCGGGGATGCGGTCGATCTCCGAGGCCCAGTCCCAGCCCGTCCCGGTCAGGTACTCCCAGCCCCGACCGGCGGGCGGGGCGAGGCTGCGCATGGACTCGAACGTCCCGCTTTCGGCGTCGACGGCGAAGGCCTCCACGACGGGATGGACGCGCACGCGACGCTGGGTGACCCGGTTTCCGCCGAGGTCGGCGAAGTGCTTGTCCTCCACCACGCACAGCACGTAGGCGGTGACGTGGTCGACGCCGGGAGCGTCGAGGAGGCGCCGGCTCCAGTCCTGCAGGAGCGCCACCTTGTCGGCCAGGGGGACGGCGGTGGGTTCCCGGTCGAAGGGCGACGTCCACGCGACCGTGCCGGCCGGGGGTTCGTCGGCGAGCTCCACTCGCCGGGACAGCGCTCGCGCCGTCACCTTGGCCAATTCGGTCGCCTGGTCGGCGAGTCCGGCCGCGGTGGCGGGGACGAGCTCGGCCGAGGCCGCGAAGCCGATGGACCCTTCGTGGACCACCCGCAGGCCCATGCCGAGATCCGTGTCGTCGACCACGGTCTCGACGTCGCCGTCCCGCAGGATCACGTACTGCGACCGGACCTGCTCGATACGGAGCTCGGCGTGGGAGGCCCCGAGCTCCCCGGCGCGCCCGAGTGCCGCCGCGGTCAGGTCGTCAGGACCGAGAGCGGTGAGGGGGCTGTGGAGGTCGGGCATGCCGGCGGGTCGCCCTACCCGCCGGAGACGTCCTGTACGCGCTGCTTGCCGGCGCTGATGAAGGGCATCATCGCCCGGAGCTCGGAGCCGACCTTTTCGATGGGGTGCGCGGCGCCCTGCGCCCGCAATTCCTCGAAGCGCTTGCGCCCCGAGCGGTTCTCGGCGATCCACTCCTCCGCGAAGGAGCCCGAGCGGATGTCGTCGAGGATCTGCTGCATCGTGGCGCGGACGTGGTCGTCGATCACGCGCGGGCCGCGGGTGAGGTCGCCGTACTCGGCGGTGTCGGAGATCGAATACCGCATGCCGGCGATGCCCTGCTCGTACATGAGGTCGACGATGAGCTTGAGCTCGTGCAGGCACTCGAAGTACGCCGACTCGGGCTGGTAACCGGCGTTCACCAGGGTCTCGAAGCCGGCCTGGACGAGCGAGGTGAGCCCGCCGCAGAGCACGACCTGCTCGCCGAAGAGGTCGGTCTCGGTCTCTTCCTCGAAGGTCGTGTCGAGGACACCGGCCCGCGTCGCCCCGATGGCGTGGGCGTACGACAGCGCGAGGTCGTGCGCCTTGCCCGAGGCGTCCTGGGCGACCGCCACGAGTGACGGCACGCCGCCCCCTTCGGTGTAGGTGCGACGCACCAGGTGCCCCGGGCCCTTCGGCGCCACCATGGCGACGTCGACCCCCGCCGGCGGCACGATCTGCCCGAAGCGGATGTTGAAGCCGTGGGCGAAGAAGATCGCGTCACCCTCGCGAAGGTGGGGCGCGATGTCCGACTGGTAGATCGAGCCCTGCTCGGTGTCGGGCAGCAGGATCATGATCAGGTCCGCCTCGGCCGAGGCATCGGCGATGGAGAGGACCCGGAGCCCGGCCTCCTCGGCCTTGCGGGTGGAAGAGGAGCCGGGGCG
>DASRBM010000064.1:0-2802 GCA_035653635.1 Acidimicrobiales bacterium
CGGCGCCTGCTGCGCGACGTGGCCGAAGGGCGCGACCTCGGCGACACCACCACCCTCGCCGATCCGCGGGTAGTCGAGGAGATCCGCCGGCTGTCCTCGGCCTCGCCGGGAGAGGACTGAGCCGCTCGTGACCGGGCCGGAACGCGGTGCCCGCCCGCTGTCCCCGCAAGGCGGGGGCGGTGCCGTGGCTGCCACCGTCACCGACGAGGTGCCGGCCAACTGGTGCTGGCGGGCCGGGGAGGTCGAACCCGGGCCGGCGGTCATCTTCGACATCGACGGGGTGCTCTCCGACGCCGCCTCGCGCCAGCACTTCCTCGAGTGGGGACGACGGGACTGGGACGCCTTCTTCGACGCCTGCGGCGACGACCCCCTGGTGGACGAGGTGGCGCGCCTGCTGGAGCTGCTCGACCCGGGGCTGCGCATCGTGCTCCTGACCGGACGGCCCCTGCGGGTGCAGCCGCAGACGCTGTCGTGGCTCGCCCACAACCGCCTGCGCTGGGACCTGCTCGTCATGCGCAACCGCGGCGACTACGCCCAGGTGGCGCGGTTCAAGCGCGCCGCGGTGGCCGACATCCGGGCCCACGGGCTCGACCCCCGGCTCGCCTTCGAGGACGATCCCCGCAACCGCGACATGTTCCATGCCGAGGGGATCCCGTGCATCTACATCCACTCCGGCTATTACGAGTGACCGGCCCGCTCAACGGGCGCGCACGCGCAGCGGCAGGGAGTGGTCCCAGTCGGCGAGCAGCGCCCGCAAGGCGGCGAGCAGCACGAGTGGCTGGTCGAGCATGGCGTGGTGGCCGGCCTCGGGCAGCTCGGCGACCGGTGTCACCCGGCCCATCGCCTCGAACATGTCCCGGCCGATGTCGGGGGTCACGAGCCCGAACTCCGAGCGCAACAGGGCGAGCCGGCTGCGCACCTGGCTCAGGTACGGGTAGGCGATGCTGCGCATGCCCGGGGAGAACTGCTCGAAGATGCGGCGGTCGAACTTCCACTGGAAGCCGCCCTCCACCGGCCGCAGCGACCGGCGTCCGACGTGGTCCATGACGAAGTCGAGGTAGTGCTCCTGGGGAGGGATGGTGCGGAAGTGGGCGATCGCCTCCTCCACCGAGCGGTAGACGCGGGGGCGACCGAAGGCTTCGCGGAGCTGGTACGAGCCGATCTCGGGGTCGGGCTTGATCACAGGGCTGTCGCAGACGATGGCCCCGGCCAGGCGCGCACCGTGCAGGGCGGCGGTGGCGACGGTGACGAAGCCGCCCATGCTGTGGCCGACCACCACAGGGGCGCCCTCGATGGTGTCGTCGGCCGCCACCGCCATCACCTCGCGGGTCCACTGCTCGAGTTCGTAGTGGGGCCGGTGGCCGCTGTCGCCGTGGCCGGACAGGTCGAGGGCGAGGACGCGGAACTGTCCGGCGAAGCGGGCCGCGACGTGGCTCCACCAGTGCGCGTGGGCGCCGCCCCCGTGCACGAACACGAGTCCGCGCCGACCGGGCTCGCCCCAGGCCAGATAGTGGATCCGGGCGCCTTCGACCTCGACGAAGCAGTCCTCGAAGGGCACGGCAAGGGCGCGGCGGAACCAGCCGGGCGCGGCGGCGGGCATCACGTAGCCGTCGGAGGTCGTCGTCATCGGATGGCGCGGGCGCGCCGGCGGGGGAGCGATGGGACGACAAAAGCACCGGCGACGAGCGCCGCGCCAGCGAGCACCAGTACGGGCAGGTCGCCGAGGCGCTCGTAGAGGGTGCGGCCGGTGCGCAGGCCGACGGTCCGGACGAGCACCGCTCCCGGACCGAGGGAACTGCGGGCGAGCACCCGGCCGTCGTGGTCGACGACGGCGCTGAAGCCGGTGGGCGCCGCCTGCACCAGGTCACGCCCCTCCGCGACCGCCTGCAGACGCGACGCGGCGACCTCCTGCGTGGGCACCTGGGCGCTGGAGTAGGACGACGTGTTCGTAGGCACGACGAGGAGCTGCGCTCCCGCACGCGTGCCCGACCTGCCCCGGTCGGCGAAGAACACCTCGTACGACACCATGGCCCCGAGCGGCGCCGCCGTCGTGTGCACGAGCCCGCTGCCGCGCCCGGGCACCGCATCCTCCGGAACGGCCGACACGTCGGCCAGATGCCGCACCAGGCCCCGCCAGGGGATGTACTCGCCGAAGGGCACGCGGTGCACCTTCTCGTAGACGCCGACCACCCGGCCGTCCGGTCCCCAGCCCACCACCTCGTTGCGGAAGGACGAGGGGCCGGTGTCCACGGTGACGCCGGCCAGGACCGTGGCGCGGAGCCGGCGGGCCAGCGCCGCCAGGGTCGCCGCCTGGGGTGAGCCCGGCAATGGGCGGGAGAGGGAGATGACGTCCTCGGGCCAGACCACGAGAGAGGGGTCCGGGCCGCGTTGGGGCGTGAGGGCGGCGCTCGATCGCACCTGCGCCCGGAGGACGGTGGCCGGGTCCACCTGTTGGGCCGTCGTCCCGCGGCGCCCTCCACCCTGGACGGCGGTGACCCGCACCCACCCTCCGGTTGGTGAGCCCGACGGTGCCACGACGCCGAGGCCGCCGAGGAGGACCACCCCGGCGATCCCGACCATTGCGGCGGCGACCGCGGGCTTGGCCGGGGCAGCGTCGGCACGAAGATGCACGGCCGGCCGTCTCAGGCGCAGCCGCGGCAGCATGAGAGCGAGCTCACCGAGCGATCCGCCGACCACCCACACCTCGGCGGTGAGCAGCAGTGGCCCACCGAGACGGGCGGTGGCCAGCAGCGGCCCCCCGGCCTGTCCGAGGAACACCCCGCCCAAGGGGACGCCCCCGAA
>DASRBM010000065.1:0-4523 GCA_035653635.1 Acidimicrobiales bacterium
CAAGCGCACCGTCGGCCGGCGTGCACTGCCACTCAGTCCTGCCGGTAGAGACCGCGGCCGAAGCGGCCGACTCGACTTCGTCCGGAAGGAGCCAGACCGACGGCACCGTTGCCGCGAGCTCGAGCGCGGATTCGAGGGCCGGCGCGGGTGCGGGCTGCTCGAGCTGGGCACCGTCGGCCGGCATGTGCTCCACCGGCACCTGCGTCTGCGGCGCGAGGTGAAGAGCCGCCGAGGCGCTCGACTGCATCTCGGTGGGCTCCTCTGGAACAAGCCCGTCGCCGGTCGGCGCTGTCTCCGGGGTCGGCGGTGGCACGAGCGACGCAGGCGGGACCGGTACCGGTTCGGCGCGCAGCGCCGGGGTGCCGTCGGCGTCGTCAGGTCGGATCCATTCGGGCGGCAGTCCCGGGCTGTCGGGAAGCAGCGCTTCGATTTCGCGGGCGAGGGCACCGGCGAGCGCGTCGAAGTCGACGGCGGGCAGTGGCTCGGGCGTGTGCAGCGCGGCGGGTTCGACGCGAACAGCGATCCGCTCGGGAGGAGCGGGAAGGTCGATGCGGGGAGGCGGGGGAAGATGGGGCATCCGCTCGGGTCCGATGCGGTCGGGTCGATGCGTCGGCCCCACCTCGCGTTCGGCCGGCAGACCTGGCGACGTCGGCGTCGGGGGCGCCACCGAGGGCTCGCGAGGCAGGGCCTCGGGGCGCGCTGACGGGACGGTGACCCGCTCAGGCAGGCGCGGGGCGGCGGGTGCACCCACGAAGGCCGCCGGGACAAGTTCCGGCTCGAGCACGGGCACCGGCTCGCGCTCGGGTTGGCGGGCAGGGAGTCGCACCGGTTCCGGAACGAAGAGCGGGACCGGTTCGGGCAGCGGCGTCGGCACCGGTTCCGGCTCGGGCTCGGGTTCGGGTTCGGGTCCGGGCAGCCGAGCCGGTACCGGCACGGGCTCCGGTAGTTCGACCGGAACAGGAACGGGAACCGGAACGGGCTCCGGGATCTCGACCGGAACAGGAACGGGAACCGGTACGGGCACGGGCGCCTCGGCCACCTCCGGCACCAGCGCGTAGACGAGCGCCACCACGAGGGCCATGAGCGACAGGACCGATATGTCGGCTCCGGCCGCCACCGCGGCCGGCTGGTAGCGCAGGGTCACGAGGTGGTCGCCGGCCGGGACGGCCACCGCCTGGAAGGCGACATCGGCGCGCCGGACGGCAGCGGTGGCGCTGCCATCGATCTGGGCGTGCCAGCCGGGAGCCCAGCTCTGGCGGATGACGACCCAGCCCGCCGTCGGGCTCGACGTGTGGATGACGAGCTGCTGTGCCTGCTGACTCACGACACTGGCAATGGCCGTGGGCGGCGTAGGGACGCCGACCGGCGGACCCAGAGGGGTGCGGTCGCGTGGGGCGTAGCTGTCGGTGCCGAGCACGACCTGCCGGTTGGAATCGAAGGAGCAGCTCGACACGGCGCTGAGGGCGGCGGCGTCACCGGGCGCCTCGGCCGCGGACGTGACGAACGATACGGGGTTCGAGGCGGGGACGGCGTAGTACGCGGTGGTGCCGGCCGTGCCGCTGGCGGTGAGTCCGGCAGCTGAACCCTGCCACTGCCCCGTTCCCCCCACGACCCACCCGACGCCGAAGAGCTGCAGGTTGGCGAGACACCGGGGCATGGCGTCGTCGCTCGAGTAGCGGACGGGGAAGACGCGCAGATAGAGGTCGTCGTGCCACGGGAACCCGAGGGCGTCGTAAGACCCGATGTCGTGCAGGCCGAACCACAGGTTGGTGGTCGGTGGCGGGAATGACTGGTCGGCCCACAGCACCTGACGGTCACCGACGATCTGCGCCACCGTGCGCAACGAGGACGTGACCTTGTATATCTGCGAGCTCGGAACGGTCGGGTTGTACGAGCGCATGACCCAGCCGTTCGAAGCGAAGGCCACACCGGCTACGACGATGCCGGTGATCATCCCGGTTCTCGAACGACGGCCCGCCAGCGCGCACAAGGCCAGCGCGACGAGGAAGACCACTACGAAGAGGATCTCCTGGCGGAGGTGGGCGGCCACGAAGGTGGCCGCATGGCGGGCGGCCGCGGTGGTGGCGCGGCCCACGTGTGCGTTGCGGGTGGCGAGCCCGCCCCAGGTCATGCCGAGCGTGACGGCGCCGACGACGAACAGCGCGGTGAGGAAAGGTGCGGAAGGGGTGGTCCGCGCGCTCGGGCGTTCGAGTCGACGCAGCAGCCACTCCACTCCGAGCGCGGCGAGGACCGCGATACCCATGGCCTGCACGTCCTGGCTGCGGTTCAGGAATGCCGTGCCGACGACCGGAACGCGCGACCAGATCACGCCGGTCCAGCGCGTATAGAGGAACAGTGACCCGAGCACGGTGGCGGTGATGGCGAAGCCGGCGAGGAGCCGTCGCCGCCGCCGCCACGACGTCACGAGACCCAGTCCGGCCAGGCAGCAGGCGAGGAGCCCGACGGTGTTGCCCGTGGCTTCGGCGAAGTTGGCCTCGCGGATGGGCAGGCTGGCGAAGTAGCCGGCGTTCTCGAACGGCAGCTGCGGACCACCGTAGAGATAGGGAAAGGCCATGAGGGGAACGGCCTGCGGCGAGAACCCCGCCACCGCCTGCTCGGGGGAGGCGAGGACCGCCACCTCGTGACTGGAGGAGTGGCCGTACTGGGCGAACGGAGCGAGCTGGATGGCGGAGAGCCCGCCGGCGAGCACGGCGGCGACCGCCAGGCGGCCGACCCAGCGCCACGTGGCGGCGCGACCGAGCCGAAGTTTGGACAAGCGCATGCCGGCATAGATGGCGAGGAGGAGTCCGTCGAAGACGAGCG
The DNA here is from genome assembly GCA_035653635.1 of Acidimicrobiales bacterium. Lineage (GTDB taxonomy): Bacteria > Actinomycetota > Acidimicrobiia > Acidimicrobiales > UBA8190 > DASRBM01. Next base: position 2,824 of record DASRBM010000065.1, read on the forward strand.
TCTCCGGATGCCCGCCCAGCGCCATGGCGGCGAGAAGGACAGCGAGCCCGCACAGCCCGAGCCTCCGTCTTCGCATGTCGTCGCGGACGGTGTCGTCGGTGACGAGGTGGATCAGCCACAACCCGACGGGCAGGCAGGCCGAGATGTTGATGTGGGTCTGGTAGTCGAGCCAGATGAGGTGGTAGCCGGCGTAGGCGAAGAGGACGCCTCCGACCGCGGCGGCAAGCTGCGACAGGCGATGGCGCCGCAAGAAGAGAAAGGTGAAGAGCCCGAGTATCCACAGGCGGGCCAACGCCGAGACGATGAGGGCCCACCGGAAGTCGAGGACGTAGTACGGCAGGGTGAAGGGGGAGAACACGACCGTCTGGTCGTCGGCCAGGTAGGGCTGACCGTTCCCGTTGTAGGGATTCCACAGCGGCAGGCTGCCGTGGAGGACCTGGCTCCGGTTGTAGTGGAGGAAGGGGGCGAAGTTGACGTACGGGTCGCTCTCGAGGACGTTCGCCGGCCGGAACGGATGTCCGGCCACGTGGGTGAGGGTGAACGTCTGACCGATGTCGCCGGGGAGGTACCAACCTCCGCCGGTGATGGGCGTCCACAGCTCCACGACGGCGAAGGCGAGGAAGAGCAGCACCGCAGGCCACGTGCGACGCCTCCTCACCGTGGTCGCCGCCCGGGCGCTCATGGTGGTGGAAGCTAATACGCCTCAACGTGGCCGCAAATAGTGACCTTCGGCCCCCCATTTCGACGTTTCGTGGCCGTCGGGAGCCACCGCACGAACAAATCGGGACGCAACAACCACGCGGTGTCGTGATTCAAGCGATTGCGTGCACATGCCGAAGACTGCATGTCACAGCTGACCCCCGGCGGCGGTTATAACGGTTGTAGCGTCAGGGCGTCTCGCTCAGAGGTTCAGTCACTTGAATCTCGCGCGGACGGGCAACGCGCCAACGCCGGCAGACGAACAAACAGCCCAAAGGAGGGCATGTGAGAGACAGGTTCATTCGACTTCGCCGTTGGGGCGTCACGGCGATAACGGGAGCCACTGTGCTCGGTGGCGTCGCCGCTTTCGGCGCCAGCTCGGCGTCCGCGACGACCGCGCTTACGACGTTCGCTCTGGCCGCCCCCGGCACCCCGTCGACGATCATTCCTGGAGCGTCGAATCAGGCGGGGACGAGTTGGACGATGACGCTGCCGAACACATTCGCAAATGGGGACATCATCCAGCTTCAAGTCGCCCCAAGCACAGCTGCTCATCAGTGTTCGGTGACCGGCGACTACATCGGATTCTCTAATGTGCCGACGATCACGGTGGCGTCGAATGGGACCACCGAAACCGCACCGACATTTGCCGCGCCGACGCTGGCCGCTTCGACTGCCGCTGGGGCGACGCAATGCACCGCTGCCGGCATTCAGGACCTCGTGAACCTTCAGTTGACGGACGCGGCTTCCACTGGTGCTACCTCCTGGACGGTCACCATCTCGAACGTCAAGTACACGACGGGTCCCGCGATTGACACTGGCGCGGTGACGACGACCGGCAACCAGAAGGATGCCACGGCCACGAGCTTCACCGCTGGGGCCTATACGGTGCCGTCCAACGCGACGGTGGCCAACCTTGCGGTCACGGGTAACAGTCCAGCGGTTGGTCTGGTGCCGACCGGCGGGGCGCAGAACGTGGGCAATGTTGTCATCACCGAATA
>DASRBM010000066.1:0-2933 GCA_035653635.1 Acidimicrobiales bacterium
GCCAGGTCTTCTGCATGGCATGGAGCGTGGGTGCGAAGGCGTGCAGCTCCGCGTCGAACGGCAGATTCCAGTCGTCCTCGCTGGGTGGCTCCTGGACCCGGCGCTGCTCCTTGGCGCTCACCCGGTCCAGCATGACAGAGCCCCCTGGCCTGGCCAAGCCGTCGGACCCGAAGGGGACCGCCGTTCAGCTTTCGGGACCGAGCTCGCGGAAGCGGGCGAAGCGCTGGGCGGCCGCCGCCTGCCACCGCGGGTCGGGCTCGTAGCGCCGGCCGACCGTGGCCCAGCGCCCGGCGCCGTCGAGCGAGGGCTCGAGCCCGGCCGCCATGCGGGCGACGAAGGCGGCACCGAGGGCGGCACCTTCGTGCACGGCGACGACGTCGACCGGCAGCCCGGCGGCGTCGGCCATGGCCTGCATCCACGGCACGACCCGCGTGCCGCCCCCGCTCGCCACGATGCGACGGGCCCCGACCCCGGCGCGCTCGAGCATGGCCCGCACCACGAACCCGCTCGCCTCGTAGGCGGCGCGTTCGAGCGCGGTGGCGTCGTGGGTGATGTCGAGGTCGTGGAGCCCGGCCCGCAGGTCCGGGTCGTGGTACGGCGCCCGCTCGCCGCGTACGTACGGCAGCCACACCGGGACACGCTCGGGATCGCCCGTGCGCGGCGGCTCGGCGTCGTCGTGCCCGTGGCTACCGCCCCTCTTCGGGCGCGGGGCTCGGCGGAAGCCGCCGTGCAGCAGGGCGCGGGCCCAGTCGACGAAGAGGGCGCCGGCATTGCTCGGGCCACCGATGAGGATCTTGCCCGGGGTCGTGTGGGGCACCGTCCACAGACCGGGCACCTCGATCCAGTCGTCCACCACCGCCCACACGACCAGGGTGGCGCCGCAGATGACGAGCACGTCGCCGGTGTGCTCGGCGCCCGAGACGATCTGGTCGCAGAAGGCGTCGACGGTGCCGGCCGCCATCACCGTGCCGGTCCCGCTCACGGTGCCGGCCGGCTCGCCCATGCCCACGACCTTCGGCAGCTGCTCGAGCGACACGCCGAGTTTGTCGAGCATGGCCCCGTCCCACGTCCCCATGGACATGAGCTCGCCCATGGACATGGCCATGGCGGTGTCGATGGCAGGCACCCGGCCCAGCGCGTAGTTCGCCACGGCCTGGGCCGGCCAGAAGCCGGCGGCACCGGGGTGCTCGCGCAGGGCCCACTGCACGAACCCGACCGCGTCGGGCATCGCGCTCGAGGCATGGGCGGCGGCGGCGGTGGTGGGCGCATCGGCCGGCGGCGGCAGGTCGGGACGACCCCGGGCGTCGCCGTAGAGGAGACCGGGGCTGAGCGGGCGGCCCCGGTCGTCGACCACCGTCAGGGACGGGACCATGCTCGTCACGCACACGCCGGCCGGCTCGGGCACCGCGGCCGTCACCTCGGCCAGCGCCTGGAGCGGGCCCCGTCGCCAGGCCCGGCCGGCGTCGTGCTCGAGGTAGTCGGGGCGGGGGGTGAGCAGGCGGTGGGGGACGCGGGAGCGGGCGAGCACGGCGCCGGTGTCGTCGACGGCGACCGCCTTCACCGCCGTCGTCCCGATGTCGAGCCCCACCGTCACCGAACCTGACACGGCCGTCATAATCAGCCATTATGAATGACCCGGCGTCCGAAGGAGGAGCGATGGCCGGAGCACGCCCACGGGCCCTCGTGACCGCCCCTGTCCGCGGTCCGGGTCTCGAGACCTTGGAGGAGCTGGCCGACCTGGTCGTCGACCCCTGGATCGACCACCAGCCCATCCGCCTCTACAACGCCGAGCAGCTGGCCGAGCGCGCCGCCGCGGAGAAGGCCGACATCCTCATCGTCGAAGCCGACCAGTGCGGGGGTCCGGTCTTCGAGCAGCCGCTGCGGGCCGTCGCCAGCACCAGGGGCGATCCGAACAACGTGGACGTGGCCGCCGCCACCGCCGCGGGCGTGCCCGTCCTCCGGGCGCCGGCCCGCAACGCCGACGCCGTGGCCGAGATCGCCGTGGCCCTGCTTCTCGCCGCCACCCGCGGGGTCGTGCCGGCCGACCGCGACGTGCGCAACGGCGACGTCTACAAGGACGGCACCATCCCCTACCAGCGCTACCGGGCCTGGCAGCTGGCGGGCCGCACGGCCGGCCTCGTCGGTCTCGGTGCCGTCGGCCGCGCCACCAAGTGGCGGCTCGAGGGGCTCGGCATGCGCGTCATCGCCGCCGACCCCTACGCCCCCGACGCCACCCACTCGCTCGAGCAGCTGCTCGAGCTGGCCGACGTGGTGTCCCTGCACGCGCCGGTCACGCCCGAGACGGCCGGCATGATCGGCGCCAAGCAGTTCGACGCCATGCGCGACGGCGTCGTGTTCGTGAACACGGCCCGGGCGCAGCTGCACGACACCGACGCGCTCGTCGACGCGCTGCGGTCGGGCAAGGTCGGCGCCGCCGGACTCGACCACTTCGTGGGCGAGCACCTTGCCGTCGACCACCCGCTCGTCGGCATGGCCAACGTGGTGCTCACCCCGCACATCGGTGGGGCCACCTACGACACCGAGGCCAACCACACGCAGATCATCGCCGACGACCTGTGCCGGCTCCTCGCCGGTGCCCGGCCCCGCAACATCGTCAACCCCGAGGTACTCGAGCGTCGCTGACGGCGGCGGCGAACGACGCAGCACACGAGCAAGGACACGGCACATGGACTTCGCGCTGACAGAAGAGGACCAGGCGTTCCGGGACGAGCTGCAGACGTGGCTCGACGCCAACCTGCCCGACTTCCTCGAGTCGGGCGAGATCGGCAACGAGAACAACCCCGACCGGCGCACCATGCTGCGACGCCAGGCCTGGCAGCGGCGTCTGCACGAGGGGCGGTGGGCGGCCATCAACTGGCCCAAGGCGTGGGGCGGCCGCGAGGCGACCGTCATGCAGAACACCATCTACTCGG
>DASRBM010000067.1:0-3140 GCA_035653635.1 Acidimicrobiales bacterium
CGGGGAGCCCATGACCGCATCGCTCGTGTTCTTCGGGGTCCTCGGGATCCTGAGCACCGCCGCCGCCTTCTGGGCGAACCGCCGTCTGTTCGAGCGGCGGCGGGCCGGGCCGGTACGTCCGCTCGAGGCCCTCTACTACGCGGTGGGCCTCGTCTCGCTCGGGCTCGGCTGGTACTTCAACGTCCGCTACACCCACCTCTACGGGCATCGGGCCAACTACTGGAACTACACGAAGCTCCTGTTCACCAACTGGGCCGCCGATTCGGCCGCCCAGGACTACATCATCGTGAACGTGGTGCTGTTGCCGCTGTGGACGATCGTGGACGGTCGGCGCCGAGGCCTGCGGTGGCCATGGATCTTCTTCGCCATGAGCCTCTTCACGAGCCTGGCCTTCTCGGTGGCGATGTTCCTCGCCTTCATCGAGCGCCAGCTCCGCTACTCGCGGCGTCAGGACCTGGCGTCGAGCACCTCGTAGGCGCAGTTGTACCCGGGGATGAAGGTGACCCCGGGGCCGCCGTGGCATCCGGCGCCGCACAGGTAGAGGCCCTCGACCGGCACCGGCGCATCGGCCCATCCCCTCGGGCCAGGCCGGAACGGGCCCATGAACTCCGGCTGGAGAAGGCCGTGGGTGAAGTCGCCGCCCGTGCACCCGAACATCAGCTCGTAGGCCGAGGCCGGGTAGTTGAGCTGGCGGTCGATGAGGTCGGGGAAGTTGGGAGCGGCGCGCGCGATCTTGGCCACGATGCGCTCGGCCATCTCGTCGCGCAGGCGGTTCTGCTCGTGCCGGTCGCCCCCCAAGGGCAGGTAGAAGGCGAAGGTGCTCGCCGCGTGCTTGCCCGGTGGTGCCAGGCTCGGGTCGTCGATGCTCGGGATCTGCAGGTTGCACGACGGCGAAGCGGGCACTTCGCCCCTCCGGCATCCGTCGAAGTCGCGCTGCATCTGCTCGGCGGTGCCGAAGAAGGTCACGTTGCGGCAGAACTGCGCCTTGTTCAGCTCCTCGTAGGGACCGGTGTACTCAGGGAGCCCGTTGAGGGCGAAATGCGCCTGGAAGTAGACGGCGCGGTGGTCGATGGCCCGCACCCGCTGGGCGAAGCCTTCGGGGAGCGAGGCCTCGTCGAGAAGATGGGTGAAGGTCACCGTCGGATCGAGGTTCGACACGACGACCGGTGCGGTCACGACCTCGCCGTCGCCGGTCTCCACGCCCCGCACGGCCCCGCCTTCGGTGACGATGCGCGTGGCCTTGCAGTGCCGGCGGAGCTCGCCGCCGTGCGCCTCGAACATGGCCAGCAGGTGCTCGGAGATGGTCCCGATGCCCCCGCGCACCTTCGACATGGTGGCGTCGCCGGGCGACGCCAGTGCGAAGGCCAGGCAGATGGCGCTACCGGGGGTGTAGGGACCCCGGAAGGTCGAGTTGACCGCGAGGAAGCTGAGCATGCTGCGCACCGGCGCGTGGGCGACGGGATCGGGCAGGTAACGGTCGACCACGTCCATCACGCTTCCGAACATGGCGATGCGGATCGCCTCGCGCTCGCGCTCGCTCGTGGCGCAGGCCCACATCTCGTCGAGCGACCGGGGAGGGCGCCGCACGTCGAAGCGGCCGACGGCCCGCGCCGGGGCCTCGGCCCAGCCGGCGACCTCGGCCATGCCGAGGACGGCCTCCATGCCCAGAGTCGATCCGAGATGGTCGAGGAGCCGTTCGGGATCCGAATAGAGGAAGATCGGGGGGCGGCCGTCCTCCGACACGCTCGCCGACTGCACCTCCGGTTCGTAGATGGGACAGGCGGCCAGTCCGAGGTCCTCGTAGATCTCGTTGGGGACGGGGAACTGGATGGAGCCGGCGAGCTCGTGGCGGTAGCCCCGGATGAGCTCGACGGTCGATGCCATGCCCCCGATGAAGTGGTTCTTCTCCAGGCACAGCACCCGCATGCCGCCCCGCGCCATTACCGCGGCGGCGGTCAATCCGTTGTGCCCTGCACCGATGACGACCGCGTCGTAGTCCGGCACCGGCGGCACTGTAGCCAAGGTGCGACCGGGGTTGCCGGTGCTTCGGCGGCCGACGCTCCGCCGGCTATACGAGGGTGAGGCCGCCGTCGACGGCCAGGATCTGGCCGGTGACGTAGCTCGCCCGCGCGGAGAGGAGGAACACGACGACATGTGCCACCTCGTCGGCCGTGCCCTGACGACCGAGCGGCACGGGCGTGCGCTCGCGCGAGGGGCGACCGGCGGAGGCGAGGCGGCCGAGTGGCGTGTCGATGAGCCCGGGCGCGACCACGTTGGCTCGCACTCCCGCTCGCGCGCTCTCGAGGGCGACGTGCCGGCACAGCCCCGCCAGTGCGGCCTTCGACGCGTCGTAGGACGGGACGAAGCTCCCCGGTCGCAAGCCGGCCACCGAGCTGACGAACACGATCGAACCGCCGGCGTCGAACCGGGCGGCGGCCGCCTGCGCGGCGAGGAAGTGGGCCCGCACGTTGACGGCGAAGGCGGCGTCCCAGTCCTCGGCGGTGGTGCCTCCGAGACGGAAGCCCCGGCCGATCCCGACGTTGCACACGAGCCCGTCGAGCCCACCGAGAGCGGACGCGGCGTCGGCCACACAGGAGGAGGCGACCGCCGGGTCCGACACGTCTCCCACGAGCACGGCGGCGCGTCCGCCCTCCGACTCGACGAGCTCGGCCGTCGTCCGAGCCGCGGTCTCGTCCACGTCGAGGCACGCCACCGCCGCGCCCTCGCGGGCGGCATGGAGGCAGATGGCCCGCCCGTTGCCCATGGGCGCATCGGGATCCTTCGACGGCCTGGTGCCGGCCCCGACGACGAGGACCTTCCTGCCGGCGAGCAGGGGCTCGGACGTGGGACTCACGCCGGCAGTCCTTCGTAGCCGGGCTCGAGCTCGACACCGAGACTGTTCAACGTCATGGCGACCAGGTGGTAGTGCCCGACGAGCATGGGCAGCTCCACAAGCTGCTGTGTGTCGTAACGCCCCGACAGCGCATCCCACGAGGCGTCCGACAGGCACTGGGCGTGGTGGAGCTCGTCGGCCGCCCGCAGAAGCAGCGCGTCCTCTGCCGGCCAGCTCCCGTCGTCGCCTGCCGCGATGCGGGCGATCTCGTCGCGGGTGAGCCCGGCGTCGAGGCCGATGGCCACGT
>DASRBM010000068.1:0-6390 GCA_035653635.1 Acidimicrobiales bacterium
CAGCAACACCTCGGCGGTGGCCGTGACCATCACGTCGCTAACCGACGCATGGCCCGGCCAGGCGCCGTTCTCCCCGACGTGCGTCACTCAGATCGTGGGCACCACGCTGGCCCCGGGACAGTCGGCCACCTGTGCGTTCACCTTGAACTCCTACGCACCGACGGCCGGCGGGTCGGTGACGAACACCGCGACCGTGATCGGCTGCCAGCAGGGCGTGAGCGGCAACTGCGCCACCGTGCCCGGCACGTCGACCGTCCTGTCGCCGCCGGTGTTCGCATCGGCCGGCGGCCTGGCCTTCACCGGTCCGCCCGCCCACCTGCAGCTCATGCTCGAGCTCGGGTTCTCCATGGTGTCCATCGGCTCCTTCCTCCTCTGGTTCACCCGGCCCCGCCGGGTGCGGACCGAGCGGTCGTGACGCCGTCGACGACGCTTCGGTTCCCGCTCCCTCCACCGCCACAGCCTCTTCCCCCGCCTCCGGCGGCGGCCCTCGCGCCGCCCCCGCTGACAGGGGCGGCGGCGGGTGCCGGGGACGCGGGCGCACCGGTCCGCCGGGGACCGTTCGCCGCCTTCGGTGACCTGCGGTTCGCCGTCGGGGTGCTCTTCGCCGGTGGCGCCGTCTTCGCCGCCGTCGACCTCGGCCCCCATCCCGTGAGCCAGGCCGTGCACGACGCCATCAGCGGCATCGCCGCCGTGGTGACGCCGGGCCAGCTCCCGCCGAGCGCACTCGGCGGGCAGGCAACCTCGTCGCCGTCGTCCGGTGGAGGCGATCACCAGGCGTCTTCGCCGGCGACGGCGGCATCGGGAAGCGGTGGCGCGAACACGAGGTCGTCGTCGGGATCCGGCGTCGGCACGAAAGGCGCATCCGGTACGGGAACCGGTGCCGGAAGCTCGGGCGCAGCATCGACCGGCGTCGGCCGTAGTGGCGGCACCGGATCGGGCGGCTCGAGCGGCGGCTCGAGCGGCGGCGGATCGGGTTCGGGCCCGGCCGGGACGTCGGGCGTGAGCCTCGGCGCGCCGGCGCGGGGCACCGTGAGCGGCGGGTTGAGCCCGATCTCGATCCTGCTGCTCGGCCCGGGCGGCACCACGACCTCGAGCGGCACCGGCACCACCTCACCGGTCGGCACCACGACCACCTCGCCGCCGGCCACGACCACGACCACCTCGCCGCCGACGACGACGACCACAACCCCCACGACCACCACGACGACCACCACCACACCGCCGCCACCGGTCGTGACGGCCAACTCGAGCCTGTCCTCGATCGAGTCCACGCTCGTGGCCCTGGCGAAGACGGCCGGCGCGCCGCCGGCGCTGACGCAGGCCGCCAACAACGTGTTCGCCGCGCTGAGCCCGCAGTACTGGATCAGCGGCAACGTGATCGCGGCCAATGCCGGGCCGGTGTTCGACCAGACGAAGTCGGCCATCCAGCAGCTCGAGAGCATCAAGACCCCGCCGGCGGCATGGAACCTCGTCGGGCTCGAGACCCAGCTGGCCCAGGCCATGCGGCTCGTCGCCTCGACGGCCATCACCAACAACTCCTGCAACCCGCAGAACGCCGGCTCCCTCACGCAGGCCAACCAGCAGCTGGCCACGGGGGACGCGCAGTTGGCGAAGGGTCCGATCGACTCGGCCGTCCCGCCCTACAAGGCGGCCTGGCAGGACGCCCTCAACGCCAAGGGCACGGCCTGCTGAGCACCGGCCGTCCACGGTGACCGCGACCCGGTCCTCGTAGCCGGCCCGCCGGAGTGGGCTGTGCGGGACCTTCGGCCCTATTTGGCGCCGCCGGTGGTGCCGACATTGACGGGTGTCGTGGTGTCGGCCCTGGTCACGGGTGCAGTTGACCGAAATTTGGCGCCCGGTAGACGGGCGCGTGAGCGGGCTCCTTCACGATCGACGTGTGGAGGCGGCTAGGGCGTCGCGGCCTGACCCAACGAGCCAGGCCGACGAGGCCGGCATGACCCTCGTCGAGGTCGTCGTGGCCATGATCGTCCTGTCCCTCGCCGTGGTGGCCGTGATGGCGGGCATGACGACGCTCGCCGCCAGCTCCTACAACGCCCGGGAGCGGGCCGACGTCGGCGCCGCGCTGCGCAGTGCCAGCGAGGTCGTGAAGGGCTGGAGCAACGCCTACGCGACCCACTCCTCCACACCGGCCTACACGCCCTGTGCCACCGTGCCCACACCCACCCAGCTCGTCACCACCTACAACGGCTGGCTCTCCTCCGCCATGCCCTCCTCCGTGCTGCCGAAGATCGGCGGCACCGTCGACGTGACGACCCCTTCTGTGATCGCCGTCCAGGACGCCACGAACGGGGTGTCGCTCGCACTCGGCTGCGGCACCGACACGAGCGACCCGGGGCTGCAGGCGGTCGAGATCACGGACTCGAGCGCCGACCACAAGGTGAGCGAGACGTTGTGGGTCGTGATCGGGAACACACCATGACCCGGCACCCGGCCACCCCGTCACCCGCACGCAGGCGAGCGGAGGACGTCGCGTCACCGGACGCCGGCTTCACCCTGGTGGAGGTCGTGGTGGCCCTCGTGCTCGTCATGCTCATCATGGGGCCGATCGTGGCTGCCATCATCGTCGGCCTCAACACGACGGGCGCCGCTTCGACTCGTCTGAGCCAGAGCGACGACCGCCAATTGCTCGAGATCTGGCTGCCGCGCGACGTCGCCGGCACCCAGCACCTGCTCCCCGGTACGACGACACCGGGCGCCACCGCCAATGTGGCGCTCAGCGCCTCGAACTGCGCGGTGACCCAGGGCGCTCAGCCCGCGGGTACCACCGCCGCCCTCGTCCTCCAGGGCAACGGCGTGACCGTTACCACCAACAACGGTCTCACGAGCACGAGCACCTACCTCTACGAGGCGGACTACGTCCTCGTGTCCTCCGGATCGAGCAAGCGCCTGGTGCGCTACTACTGCAATCCGAGCACCTCCACCTCCATGTCGATGATCGTGGCCTACGGGCTCACCTCGGCCACGGGCACGGCCCCGGCCTCGCCGACGGCGCCGGCCACCATCTCGCTCGCCGTCACCGACACCGCCGGCAACACGGCGACCATCCAGGGACTGGAGCGCTCGTGACCCATCGGCGCCGGCGGGCAGAGGAGTCGGGCCAGGCGCTCGTCCTCGTGCTCGTCTTCCTCGTCATCTTCTCGGTGGTGATCGGCCTGCTGCTCACGCAGTCCCAGTCGACCTTCGTCCTCAACGAGTCCACCCAGTCGCAGAGCCGGATGATGTACGCGGCCGATGCCGGCATCGAGTGGGCCATCGGCCAGATCGCGGCAAACAGCAATACCTGCCCGGCGAGCTTCCAGACGCCGAACTCGACGACGGCCGGCATCTCGGTGCCACTGCCGGGGATCAACTCCGTCACCGTGCAGTGCGTGCCCGCCACCGGCCCCGGCAGCAACCTCTACAACGGCTACGCGGTGATCACGGGCATGGGCTACCCGAGTACCGGCGGGGGCGGCTCGTCCACCTGCACCAGTTTCAGCTCCGACGGTATCGGCGGCGGCACCGCCACCTGGATGAGCGGGACGGCCGCCTGCCCGACCTACAAAGTGCCGGGCGGGAGCAACCCGACACCGATCTGGACGAACCTGAAGGCGGCGAGCCAGTCCTCGCCCCTGCCGGCCGAGCTCAACGCGGTGAGCGGGGTCGATCCCGACGACGTCTACAGCGTGGGCAACGCCGCGAATGGGGCGGAGGGCATCTGGATGTTCGACGAGGACGGCAACTTCACCCAGCTCGCCACCGCCTCCAACACCGCCGGCATCAAGAACGCCAACCTGTTCGGGCTCTACGCCCCCGACGTCAACCACGTGTGGACGGCCGGCCAGAACGGCGACATCTTCTATTGCACGGGCAGCTGCTCGGACCAGACCTCGAGCTGGGCGAAGCAGACGACGCCGAACACCACCCAGATCAACTACCTCTTCGGCAACAGCACCAGCCAGATCTTCGCCGTGGGCAATGCGAACGGCGGTAGTGGCACGGTGTGGAGCTACAACTCCCTGTTGAGCACCTGGGTCGCCCTCGGCCTGACGCCACCGTCCACGACCAAGAACCTCCTCGGCGTGTACGCCACCGACGCCACCGACGTCTGGGTTGTCGGTCAGTCGGGGACGATCTTCTACTACAACGGCCTCACCTGGGTGCAACAGACCGCCCCCGGTGGCACACCCGACCTCTACGCCATCGACGGCACCGACAGCGCGCACCTGTGGGCGGTGGGCGACAACTTCACCATCACCTGCACGTCGCTGTGCACCTCACCCCAGGCCACCTGGGTGAAGGTGACGAACGGCGGAGTGGGCCACGCCCAGGCGGTCGTCGCCGCCGACGCCGGCGACGTCTGGATCGGCGGCAACAACGCCATGAGCTACTGCTCGGCCGCCACCTGCAACGCGGCCAACTCGACCTTCACCGCCTACACGTCGTCGCAGCTGCCGAGCGGCCTGGGGCAGATCACGGACATGAACAGCGTGGCCCAGGGGCCGAGTGGCGGGTGGTCGGGCAACGTGTGGGCGGTGGACAACAAGGGCAACGCCCTCGTCTACACCCCGCTCACCACCACCGGGACCGTGAAGGCCAAGATCTCCGGCGGACCCGTGTTCAACGCCCAGGGGGCCGTCTTCACGAGCCCGGTGCAGGTGGTGGGCAACACCTTCACCCAGCAGGTGACCGGTGCCCAGCAGACCTGCGTGGGGACGACGCCACCTTCCGGGCTGACGGCCGACGCCGGTTACTGCACGACCCCGGCGATACCGGCCGCCCTGACCACCCTCGACCGGCCCTTCCCCACCCAGTACCCCTCTGCCGGGGGCATCGCCTATTCGGGCACCCCGGTGAGCGGATGCAACCTCGTCGTCTACAAACCGGGCGCCTACACGAGCGGCATCAGCTTCTCGAAGAACACGACGTACTTCTTCGAGAGCGGGCTCTACTACATGGGCGGAGGCTTCGGCGCCTTCGACAACGGCTCGACCGGCACCGACAACCTGTATGTGATCGGGGGCGAGCCGTCCCAGGGTGACGTGCCGTTCCTCTTCCAGAATTCGCCCTGTTACAACTACCTCACCAATACGACGAGCGCGGGCTACAGCCTCTACTACCACCTGCCGGCCAACGGCACAGGGGTGGAGTGGATCCTCGGCAACGGCACGTGGATGGACGTGCACACGGTCAACCTGGAGCTGTTCACGCGTCAGGGTGGGGCCGCCTGGGAGGGCTCGCAGGGTTTGTCCCTCCGTGAGGTGCCAGCCGCCTGCGGCAACGGCGTCAGTCCCGGCTACGGCCCCTCGTGCCTGACCAGCGCGCTGCAGACCCTGGGCTACAAGCCGAGCTCGGTGGGCGGCCCGGGGCAGATCTTCCAGGTCGACGCCAACAACCATCTCCCCCAGGTGTTCGTCCACGGCGGCCTCTACACGCCGACGCACAACATCGAGGAGTTCTCCAACAACGAAGGGGTCATCCTGGGCCCGATCGACTGCTGGAGCCTGGAGCTCTCCTACCAGTCGTCGACCAGTCCCACCTTGAACATCGAAGCCGGGACCGGGCTCCCCCAATTCGAGATCAAGGCCACCGCCAACGGCAGCGGCGCCCCCTTCGAGGAGGACGCGGTGTGGGGCCAGCAGACCCAGGGAGGGGCCATGAGCCTCCTCAACTGGTGGGTCGTGCGGCGCTGACCCGTCGGGCGCGCCGCCGCCCATGACTTCCGGCCCTGTTGACGGTACGGGGCCGCGCCGACATTGATCCTGTGGCCCCGATGGGCCGATCGGCCGACACGTGGCAGGTGAACCGGACCGCCGACTGCGACGGCACCGCCGGGGTCCGCGCCTCCTCCCAGGCGCGGACGCGTCGTCGCACCTCGGGCTCAGACGCGACGGCCGAGACCGGTTTCACCTTGATCGAGGTGATCCTGGTGGTCATCCTCGCCCCCATGATCGTCGGGGCCATCGCCCTCGCCTCGATCACGGTGATGCGGGGCGTCAGCACCACGAATCCGAACAGCACGGCCAACAACGTCGCCGACTCGACCGACGCCCAGCTCATATCGGCCTACTTCACCCGCGACGTACAGAGCGCCGCGCTCATCACGACGTCGTCGTCGGCATCCAACCCGGCTGTCTGCGGCTCCGGGGGAGCGATGCTCGTGTCCTTCGCATGGCCGGCGACGCCGACGAGCGAGGTGACCTACTGGACGAGTGCCGGTGGCACCACGCTGACAAGGGTCTATTGCACGGTGTCCGGAGCGGTCGCCACCGTGGCATCGACGGCGACGCTCGCGCACGGCTTCCCCCCCACAGGCAGCGTCGGGATCACGTCGAACACACCGCTGCCGGTGGGCGCGTGGTCAGCCACGCAGCAATACGGGGTCACGCT
>DASRBM010000069.1:0-2054 GCA_035653635.1 Acidimicrobiales bacterium
CTCACCGACACGTTGGCGGGCATCGTGCTCGCTCAGACCTTCGTGTCCGCCCCCTTCACGATCGTGGCCGCCCGCAGCGCCTTCGCCGCCCTCGACCCGGCTCTCCTCGATGTCGCCGCCACCCTCGGCATGCGGAGTCACAAGCGGTTTCTCGGGGTGGCACTCCCGGCTGCGGCCAGCGGCATCACGGCGGGACTCCTGCTCACATGGCTCCGTGCGTTCGGCGAGTTCGGTGCGACGGTCGTCGTCGCCTACCATCCGTACTCCCTGCCGGTGCTCACCTACGTGCGCTTCGGGGGTTTCGGACTATCCGAGGCGGTGGCGCCCACGCTTCTCGCCATCGTGGCTGCCGGCTCGGTGCTCGCAGCAGTTGGGGCTCGGAGATATCTGCCCCGCCGAGCCATCCCAGTCACCATTCCGGCAACCGCACCCTCCGCTCTCCTGTCGTCAGACAAGCTCCGCTTTCGCATCGACTGCCGCCTCGGGGAGCTTCACCTTCGTGTCGCCCACGAGGCAAGAAGCCGAACTCTCGCCATCCTCGGTGCCTCGGGAGCGGGCAAGACCACCTTGCTGCGCTGTCTCGCCGGCCTCGTCGACTACGAGGGCGGGATCGTCGTCCTGGGCCAGAAGGTTCTGGGCAACTTGCCGCCGGAAGGACGCGGAATCGGGTACGTCCCGCAAGAGCCGAGCCTCCTCCCACATCGAACGCTGTGGCAACAGGTGACGCTCGGGCCGGACGTCGACGCCAACGCGGCCTCGTATTGGATCGAGCGCCTGGGCCTGCGCGGCTTCGAACGCCGCTTACCGGAGGAGCTCTCCGGCGGCCAGCGCCAGCGAGTCGCCCTGGCTCGCGCCCTGGCACGCGCGCCACAGCTGCTGCTGCTCGACGAACCGTTCTCGGGCCTGGACACCTCGGTGCGCCACCAACTGCGGCGAGAGCTGCGGCAGTTGCTCATCGACACCACGTCGAGCAGTGTCCTTGTCACCCACGATCCCGAGGAGGCGGCACTCCTCGCCGACGAGATCCTGGTCGTCGCCGAGGGACGGCTCGTCCAGAGCGGACCGGCGGCGGAGGTCCTCCGGTGCCCCTCCTCGGTGGCGGTGGCCAGAGTGCTCGGGATCGCCAACATCCACAGTGGGCGGGTGACGGCGCCTGGCGTCATCGAGACTCACGAGGTTCCACTGCACGTACATGCCGCAACACTCTGCCCGGTCGGAACCGAGGTCGTGTGGAGCATTCGGCCCGAGCACGTCGCCATCTCCTTCGATCCCGCTCGCCCGCTGCCCTATGACGCCGCAGTGGTCGATTCGGTAGACGTCGGCCATGCGCTCGAACTGCGAGTGGTGGTCTTGGGATCTCTCGACCTCGTGGTCCGCTTCGAATCGGATGCCCGTCCCTTGCCGACGACGTCGTGCTCGGTGGCCCTGCGCGCCACCCATCTCACGATCTGGCCCGCCGACGGCGCCACGGTTCCTCCACCGACCGGGGCGGACGGACGTGCGGGTTCCCAGTCCCGCAGCCGACGCAACTCTCCGAACGGCCCCGATCACGAGGTTGGGGAGTATTTCCGCTTCGGACTAGAGACCTCCGCCGACAGCGGTTAGCGTGGGCGCGGTACCCGGCTGTCGTGCCAATGGGCTCGAAAGGGCCAGGTCAGAACCGTAAACAGCAGCGCTGATTCCGGGGAGGACAATGGCACGAGGTCGTCCAGACACGGGAGCAGGACGCCAGGACCTCCTGGCTGAGGCCGGCCTGGTGCGCGCCGCCCGCTACCTCCAGCCCGGTGAGGTCTCCCCTGACCAGCGGGAGGTGCATCGCCGAGGCGGCCGACAGGCCGAGGAGTTCTACCGGGAGCGCTGGCGACACGACAAGGTCGTGCGATCGACGCACGGGGTGAACTGCACGGGGTCATGCTCGTGGCGGGTGTTCGTGAAGGACGGCATCATCACCTGGGAGACCCAGGCCGTCGACTACCCCTCGGTCGGTCCTGATTCCCCGGAATACGAACCGCGCGGATGCCCCCGCGGCGCCTCGTTCTCCTGGTACACGTACT
>DASRBM010000070.1:0-3117 GCA_035653635.1 Acidimicrobiales bacterium
GGCAGCGGCCCCTCGTCGTGACGGTGCACGACGTCGCTCCGGCGCTGTTCCCCGACGCCTTCCCGCTCCGGGGGCGGCGCTTCCACGAGCGGGCGCTGGCCGCGGTGGCCGAGCGCGCCGACCTGGTCGTCACCGTGTCCCACGCGGCGGCCGAAGAGATCGTGGCGCATTCCGCCGTCGATGCCGGGCGGATACGGGTCGTGCCCCACGGCGTCCGTCCCGTGGCGGTCGACGCCGACGCCCGCCGGGGCGTGCTCGCGCGGATGGGCATCGGGGAGGACCGCCCCTACGTGCTGTGGGTGGGATCCCTCGAACCGCGCAAGGGCGTCCCCACCTTGCTGGCGGCCATGAGCGCGCTCCGCCGCCGCCGACCCCACCCGCCGTTCACCGACGCGCTCGTCGTGCTGGCCGGGTACGACGGGTGGCTGGCCGCCGACGCGCTGACGGCCGAAGACCGCCGGGGACTCGAGCCCGTGCTCCGCCAGCTCGGACGGGTGTCGGAGCAGGACCTGCACGCCCTCTACGCCGGCGCCGCGCTCTTCGCCTTCCCGAGCCGCCACGAGGGGTTCGGTCTGCCCGTGCTCGAGGCGATGAGCCACGGCGTGCCGGTCGTCGCGTCCGACATCCCGAGTCTCAGGGAGGTGAGCGGAGGAGCGGCCCGGCTGGTCGAGCCCGGGGACGTCGGGGCATGGACCGACGTGCTCGAGGAGCTCCTCGGCGACGGGGCGGAGCGGGACCGGCTGGCAGAGGCAGGGCGGCGCCGCAGCGCCGGGATGACGGTGGAGGACTCGATGCGCAGGCTGCACGACGTGTACCTCGAGGCCCTCGCGGGGGCCCGGTAAGGTTCGCCGACGTGCGTGCGCTCGTCACGGGGGGCAGGGGTTTCGTGGGCCACTGGCTCGCCGAGCACCTGCGCAGTTGCGGCGACGAGGTGGTGGCCATCGACCAGGAGGTCGACGTCACCGACGCCGACGCCGTGCGCCGGGCCGTGGACGACGCCGCGCCCGAAGCCGTGTACCACCTCGCCGCGCTCGCCCACGTGGGCCAGTCCTGGACCGATCCCGACACCGTGTTCAAGGTCAACGCGCTCGGTACCATGCACATCCTCGACGCGGCCCGGACGTGCACGCCGGCGCCCCGCGTGCTGCTCGTCAGTTCCGCCGAGGTCTACGGCGTCGTCCGCGAGGACGCGCTGCCGGTCACCGAAGAGGTCGAGCTGGCTCCGGTGACGCCCTACGCCGCCAGCAAGGTGGCGGCCGAGTACATGGGGGTGCAGGCGTTCCTGGCGCACGGCCTCCCCGTCGTCCGCGTGCGACCGTTCAATCACGTCGGTCCGGGACAGCGGGCCGACTTCGTGGTCCCGGCGCTGGCGGAACGGATCGTGGAGGCCCGGCGCGCCGGTCGGCCCACGCTGGCCGTGGGCAACCTCAGCGCGCGGCGGGACCTCACCGACGTCCGCGACGTCGTGCGGGCGTATCGACTGCTCGTCGAACGCGGCACGCCCGGTGAGGTCTACAACGTGTGCGCGGGCGAAGCCCGCTCCATCCGCCAACTGGCGGAACGGATGCTCGAGCTGTCGGGGGTGGACCTCCGGCTCGAGGTCGATCCCGCCCTCGTGCGTCCGGTCGACGTGCCGGTCGTGCTCGGCGATCCCGCCAAGCTCCACGGGGCCACCGGCTGGCACCCCGAGATCGACATCGACCGCACCCTGGCCGACGTGCTCGAGCAGTGGGAGCGCTCGGCCGCCTGAACCGTCGGGGGCCGGGCGCGCAACGACCCCGGCTCAGGGCCGGGGTCGTTGCTGCCGACCGGGGGGAGGGGCCGGCGGAGTCCGTCGGGGGGGGTGACGGACGATGGTGCGACGGGACGATCAGGCCGCGTCGGTGGCGAGGAGGGCGACGAGCTGCTGACGCGCCTCCTTGGCCTGGGTGCGGGCCTGCTGCACGAGCGCACGGGCCTGCTCCGGCAGCCGCTGCTCGATCGGCTCGAACGAGGCCTCCAGGCGGTCGATGACGAGCTCGACGGCGCCGTCGACGTCCTTCACACGCTTGGCCAGCTGCTCGCGGACCTCGCCGATCCGGTCCTCGACCTGGGCGCGGGGCTCGGCCAGCTTCTTCGTCAGCTCCTGGCGGCGCACCTGGGCACGCTGCACGCCGAGCACGCCGAGGCCGACGACGACGTAGGCGGCGTCACGAGCGGCTTTGGTGATCTCTTCCGTGATGTCCTTCAGTTCCGGCATGGGGGTCAACTCCTCTTCGCCCGCTCGGGACGGGCGGCTCCAGTTGGGGGGGGGCTGCTGCTAACTAGTGTACGCGGAATCGCTAACAATTGCAAGCACCCAGGCCATCCGGGGCCGCCGCCCCGCCCACCTGGGGCTTCCCGGGCGGGGAAGGCCCCGCGGGTAGCCTCGACCCCCCTATGGAGAACCTGGCGCCGCCGGTGGTCGCCGTGGTCGTGGCACGCGATCCCGGGCCCTGGTTCGAGGAGACGCTGAGCTCGCTGGCGGCTCAGGACTACCCCGAGCTCTCGGTCCTCGTCCTCGACGCCGGCGCGGAGGACGTCACGCCCCGGGTGGCGGCGGTACTGCCCGGGGCCTTCGTGCGTCGCCTGCCCGAGGACCGCGGCTACGCCGCCAACGCCGACGAGGTCCTGAGCATGGTGCAGGGCGCGTCGCACCTGCTCTTCTGCCACGACGACGTGGTCCTCGACCCCGACGTCATCCACATCCTCGTGGAGGAGTCCTTCCGGTCGAACGCGGCGGTGGTCGGTCCGAAGCAGGTCCGGTGGGACGACCCGGCCCAGCTCCTCCATGTGGGCATGGCAGTGGACAAGACCGGGGCGGTGGTCGACCGCGTGGAACCGGGAGAGGTCGACCAGGGCCAGCACGACGCCGTGCGCGACGTGTTCCTCGTGCCGGGCGGCTGCATGCTCGTGCGGGCGGACCTGTTCGCAGATCTCGGGGGATTCGCCCCGGACATCGTTGCCCTGGGAGAGGACCTCGACTTCTGCTGGCGGGCCCAGGTGGCAGGTGCCCGCGTCGTCGTCGTGCCGGCCGCCCGCGTCCGACATCTGCAGTCGATGGCGGGCGGTGGACGGCGCTGGGCCGGCTCGGTCGCC
>DASRBM010000071.1:0-10605 GCA_035653635.1 Acidimicrobiales bacterium
CGGAGCCTCTACCTGAAGGACGACGACTACCGGCTGTCGTTCCTCTACGGGAACTTCACCACCCTCACCCGCTTCACGGAGCTCGACCTGGAGCGGGTGATCGACGAGGGCCTGTCGCCGTTGTTCGTGTCGATCCACACCACCGATCCGGCCCTCCGGGCCCGCATGCTCCGCAACGAACGGGGCGCGGTCAGCCTGCGGTGGCTCGGCGCCCTGCTCCACGCCGGCATCGAGGTGCACGGGCAGGTGGTCGTGTGCCCGGGCGTCAACGACGGCACCGCCCTCGAGTCGACGTTCCTCGGCATCCTCGACGAGTTTCCCGAACTGGCCACCGTGGCCTGCGTGCCGCTCGGCCTGAGCCGCTTCTCGACCGAGTCGGCGATGCGCCCGCACACCGCGGACGAGGCCCGCTTCGTCGTCGACGCCGTCGAGCGCTACCAGGAGATCGCCATCGGGCTCCTCGGCCGGCGACTCTTCTACGCGGCGGACGAGTACTACCTGATGGCCGGGCGGCCGTTCCCCGACGCCGCGCACTACGACGGGTTCCCCCAGCACGAGAACGGCATCGGCATGGCCCGCGCCTTCGAGGCGGCGTTCGCGGGCGACGAGTCGACCGCGTTCGGCGTGCGCGCCGGTTTCTTCGCGGCTGTCGACGGGGCCCCGCCGGCCGGCTACCGCGCCGTGCGCCACCGCGGGAACGACACAAGCGGCGTCGGCCACGACGACAGGCCGGTGACGATCGTGACCGGCGAGTTCGGTGCGGCCGTGCTCCGGCCGCTCCTCGACCGGTACAACGCCGCCCGCACATCCGGTGCCGCCGTGCGGCTGTTACCGGTGCGCAACGACTACTTCGGGGGGACGATCGCCGTCACGGGCCTGCTCACCGGGGCGGACGTGGCCCGGACGCTCGCCGCCGAGCCGGAAGGGCACCGCTACCTTCTCCCCGACGTCTGCCTGTCGGAGGACCGGTTCCTCGACGGCACCACGCTCGCCGACCTGCCCAGGACCGTCGAGGTGGTCCCCACCGACGGCGCCTCCTTGCGCGGCGCCCTCGTCGGCGCGCCCGACGCGCCGTCCGTGCCCGTGGCCCTGGTGCGTCGATGAGCGAGGCACCGGTCCCGTCGGTCTCGTCGCGCCGGCCAGTGGTCGTGGTGGCGGGGCGACCGAACGTCGGCAAGTCGACGCTCGTGAACCGCATCGTGGGGCGCCGGGTGGCGGTGGTGGAGGAGAAGCCGGGCGTGACCCGCGACCGGCTCGAGCTCGAGGCCGAATGGAACGGCCGGCCCTTCACCGTGGTCGACACCGGCGGGTGGATGCAGCGCGGCGACGAGCTCGACGCAAAGGTGACGGCCCAGGCCGAACGGGCCATGGCGGGCGCCGACCTCGTCCTGCAGGTGGTGGACGTCACCGTCGGGGTGACGAGCGAGGACGAGGAGGTGGCCCGGATGGTCCGCCGGGCCGGGCGTCCGGCGCTCGTGGTGGCGAACAAGGTGGACAACGAGCGGCGTGAGTCGGACGCCTGGGAACTGCTGTCGCTCGGCCTCGGCGAGCCGCTCATGGTGAGCGCGCTGCACGGCCGGGGGACCGGAGACCTCCTCGACGAGGTGGTGCGCCGCCTGCCCGAGCCGGGCGCCGGCGAGGGGCCCGACGATGGGGCCGGAGAGGCCGACGACGACGGCCCGGACGACGCCATCCGCATCGCGCTCGTCGGCCGGCCCAACGTGGGGAAGTCGACCCTCTTCAACCGACTCATCGGCGAGGAGCGTGCCGTCGTCCACGACCTGCCGGGCACGACCCGCGACGCGGTGGACACGGTGCTCCAGACCGACGAAGGTCCGCTCGTCTTCATCGACACCGCCGGCATGCGCCGGGCCTCGCGCACGGAATCAGGGACCGAGTACTTCGCCATGGTGCGGGCGCTCGCCGCTCTCGACAGCGCGGATGTCGTCCTGCTCGTCATCGACGCCACCCAGGGCGTCACCCACCAGGACCAGCGTCTGGCCGAACGGGTGGGCGCCTCGGGCAGCCCGGTGGTGGCCGTGCTCAACAAGTGGGAGGAGCTGTCGACCGACGACCGGGCCGAGGTGACCGACGAGCTCCAGGACCGGCTGGCCTTCCTCGGGGACGTCCCCGTGGTCAAGATCAGCGCCAAGACCGGGCTCGGTGTGCACAAGATCCTCCCGGCGCTGCGCAAGGCCATCGACGCGTACCACAGCCGCATACCGACCAGTGAGCTGAACCGGGCCGTGCGCGCCCTGCAGCAGGCCCATCCGGCGCAGGGCGGCGCGCGCATCCGCTACGCCGTGCAAGGGGCGACCGACCCGCCGACATTCACGCTCTTCGCGACCCGTCGCCTCAGCGCCCCGTACCTGCGCTACGTGGAGCGCAAACTCCGCGAGGAGTTCGCCATCGGGCCGACACCCATGAAGTTCCGCGTCCGCTTGCGCAAGTGAGAACCGGCAGTGCCCTGGTGTGACACGTGTGATCGCCTCGTCACCGACGACGAGACCACCGAGGACGGCGCCTGTCCCACCTGCGGATCAGTGCTCGACGAGCACCGGCACGTGCCGTGGCACTTCAAGCTCATGATCGTGGCCAGCGTGATCTACCTCGGGTACCGGGCCTACCAGGGCATCGCCTGGGTGGCGCACCACGCCTGAGGTGAGGGTGTCCCGGCGCGCGAGTAGCCTGGGTCGCTGGCGTCAGGCCTCCGGGCGACGCCGACGGGACGTGGCGCAGCTCGGTTAGCGCACCAGTCTGGGGGACTGGGGGTCGCGGGTTCAAATCCCGCCGTCCCGACGGAAAGGGCAGTCATGGTGCTCGTCGGGCGCGACGAGGACCGCAGCGACCCGACGGGTCCCCTTCCCGTTCAGGGCGCCACGCCGACCATCGGGGCGCGCAACGGCTCTCCACCGGTCGATCCCTCGAAGACAGCGTCGCCGTAGCTGAAGATGCCGCCGTCGGCCGCGACGAGCCAGTAGCCGCCGCCGTCGGGCGTCGTGGCCATGCCCACGATCGGGGAGCGGAGGGCGAGGTTGCCGGCCGAACCGAGGAAGGCGGCGTCGCCGTAGCTGAAGATGCCGCCGTCGGCCGCGACGAGCCAGTAGCCGCCGCCGTCGTGCGTGACGGCCATGCCCACGACGGGCTTGCTGAGCGCGAGGTTGCCGGCCGAGCCGTAGAAGGGGGCGTCGCCGTAGCTGAAGACCCCGCCGTCGGCCGCGACGAGCCAGTATCCCGATGTGGGAGCGGCCTGGCGCGCCTGGCCGGAGTTCGGATCGACCATCAGCGACGACTCGTCGATCGCTTCGAAGGCACTTGCCGGCACCGTCTTCAGTTCGGCGATCAACGACGACGGCCATCCGTTGTCGGCCGTCCCCTGGAAATACCAGTTGGAGCCGTTGTCGGCCAGGATGAGCCCATAGTGCTGCATAGCCCGCAGGATCACCTGCGCCTGCGTGGAGTAGTGCGCGATGTCGAAGGCCGCTTTCAGGCGGAATCGCGCGCCCATCGGTGGCAGTGACGGGTCGGAGGCGGCTCCCGCTTCGTGGCGCGCCGGCCAGATATAGCTCGTATCGGTCCGCGCCGCCGTGAACCGGATGGCATGGGTGACCATGCCGGCCTCCACCTCGTCGAGCCGGAGAAGTCCCGGCAGGATGGGGAGGCCGGCTGCATCTGCTGACGTCCACCCGGCCGGACGCAACGCGTTCGACTGCAGGCTCCAGATGGCGCCGCTTCCGGCGGTCGATCCCGACGACGAGTACTGCGCGTCCCACAACTCGTACAAGGTGCAGGTGGAGCTGTCCACCATGAGGGCGTGGCGGTCCCCGCTCGAGTTGCTCCCACCCTCGATGGGCGTATCGGGGCCGAACGGATAGGGGCCCGGGTCGCTCTCGTCGGCGTAGGTGAAACTGATCGACACCTTCGGATGCGACGAGTCGACCACGGCGTAGGGGATGCCGTAGGGCACCGAGCCGCCGGACGGCCCGAAGTCGGGGTGGAGATCGGCGGACCCCGCATCCATGCTTGCGAGCCACTGCGCACTGTGCGGATCGACCGGGAGGCCGGAGATGTCGGTGTTCCACACCGAGTCCGCCGGGAACAGCGGGCAGGTGGTACCCGGCAGCGACGTGCCGGCGTGCGCCGACGACGGCACGAGCAGCGAGGTCAGCACGAGGGCGACGACAACGAACACCCCACCACCGCCCAGCGGCCGGCCGTGCCGTCGTGCTGTCGGGCTCACCGCATCGACGCTAGGGCCGTCCCCGCCGCTGCGCCCCCCGGTCCGGGCCGATGTTGGGCGGCCGTCGCCGACCGGATTGACCGGCGCCGGAAGGCGCCCCTACGGTCGCGCCACCGCCGACGCGGCGGCCTGGGGGCGGACCAGGAGGGCGGCATGCAGGCGAGGACGATCCCGTTCGCGTGGCGACACGGGCGGCGGAGCCTTCTCATGGGAACGCTGGCCGCGTTGGCGGTGTCGAGCGGCGTCCTGTCGCTGGGCGCATCGGTGGCCCCGACGGTGGGGACGGCGACGGTCCCGGCGACCACCGAGGTGGCGAAGACGACGGTCAACGGGTTCACGGTCGTGCACGACTACGTGACCGTCAACGGCGTGCAGCTGTCCTTGGCGGTGTCGTATCCGCCCGGCGCCTACGGCGACACCGGCCACGACTGGCCGGCGCTGTTCGAGATGGACGGCTACCAGGGCTATCCGTCGCCGAACGACAACGAGTTCTTCGCCAAGGATCCGAAGTACGTCGACGTCTACGCCCAGCTGCGCGGCACGGGCTGCTCGGGCGGAACGTTCGACCTCTTCTCTCAGCAGAGCGCCCAGGACGGCGCCGCCGTCATCGACGACTGGATCCCGGCCCAGGGATGGTCGAATGGCAACGTCGGACTCACGGGCCACAGCTACAGCGGCCTGACCGGGTTCATGGTGGCCGAGCAGAGCCCGCACGTGAAGGCGATCGCCGTATCGGGACTGATCGACGACTTCTACCGCTCGATCCTCTATCCCGGCGGCATCTTCAACGAGGGATTCCCCGTGCTCTGGGGCGCCATCCTCCGGCCCGAGTCGCAGTTCAGCGGGAACGCCGGCAACTACGAGACGGATTCCATCTGCCAGCGCAACGAGCTGGCCCACCAGGGGACCGACACCGTCCCGCTCCAGCTCATCGAGCCGGTGTACACCCAGTCGACGGCCACCCCGAACTCGTGGGCGATCAGCCACTCGCTGTTCCAGAACGTCGGCAACATCGATGCCCCGATCCAGATCAACCAGCAGTACCAGGACGAGCAGACCGGCCCACGCGGCGGATACCTCCTGTGGCAGGAGCTGCCCGCCGGCCTGCCGAAGCGGCTCGTGCTGTCCAACGGTCAGCACAACCCCAACGACGCGGCCGGCGACAAGGGCGCTTGGCTCGACTGCTATGTCATCGACCAGCCGGCCGGCCTGCCGTGCCCGACCGTGACGGGGGAGACGGGGTCCGGACTCACCGTCACCACGTCCGTGAACGACCCCTCGGCACGGGTCCTCATGTACTTCGACAGCCTCGGCACGTCATCGGCGGCCCAGACGCGCGACACCCCGTATCTGACCTCGGACTGGCCCGCGCCGGAGACCGCCTGGCAGTACCTGTACCTGCACCCCGACGGCACGCTCGACGCCAACCAGACGACAGCAGCGACCGCCGGGAACGTGAGCTATCTGTCGACGACGACCGACGAGCACACGAGCGGCACCCTCGGCAACGCCCTGCCGGTGCCGCCGGCCGGCACCAACCTCGGCCAGGTCACCTTCGTGCACGGTCCCAACGAAGCCCGGTGGCAGACGGCCCCCTTCGCCACGCCCACGGCGATCAGCGGGCCCATGCTCCTCGATCTCTACCTGCGTTCCACCGCTCCCGATACCGACGTCTTCGCCGACGTGCTCGACCTCGACACGGCCACGGGGCAGATGGAGTATCTGCAGCGCGGCCTGTTGCGGGAGTCGTTCCGAGCGGTGATCCCCTCCCAGAGCCAGGCGATCTCGATCGGCCCGCTGGCGGGCACCATCTACCGTCCCTACCACGACTACCTGACGAAGAAGCTGAGCTTCCCGAACCAGGTGGACTTCATGCCGGTGGAGATCTTCCCGGTGGGTCACGTCTTCTATCCCGGCCACGCGCTCGTCATCGACGTGCACGCACCGCCGGCCAACGATCCGTTGTCGACGTACGCCTACGAGCCGCTCCAGGCGCCGGCGGTGAACACGGTGGTCATGAACATCGGCATGGAGTCGTCGCTCCTCGTGCCCTTCATGCCGGTCGTGCCGCCGCTGTGGCCGACCCAGCCCCCGTGCGCCGACATCGCCGGGTATCTCTGCTTCACGCCGCTGCACTGAGTCGGCCGGGAAGACGGAGGACGGGCTATTCGTCGTCTCGGAGGCGCTCCTCGAGCAGGCAGAGCTCGCGGTAGCGGGAGCGCTCGCGGTCGCTCCATTCGCACAGGGCGCGGCGCATGCACAGCCGGTCCAGCAGGTACTGGACCCGCCGGAGCTCGTCCTCGCACGCCTCGTCCACCGCCGTAACGTCGGCAACGAGCCTTGCGCCGCGCAGAGCCGAAGGTCCCGACCTTCCGCGGACGACACGGTCTGTTCCGTCGCCCGACCGATCGGGCGGTGCCGTCAGCCGCGGACGGTCGAGCCCCGTCGGACGGCGCGGCTGCGGTACATGACCTCGTCGGCCGCCGCCATCAGGTCCGCCAGCGACGACGGGTCGTCGGGGTGCCGTGTCGCCCACCCGAGCGACACCTCCACCCGGTGGTCGGCACCGGCCACGGTCTGGCTGGCGACGAGGTACTCGGAGATCCGCTGTTCGAGTCTGGGGCGGTCCACGTCGCGCACCCCGAGGGCGACCACGAGGAATTCGTCCCCGCCGACGCGGCCGATCACGTCCGCCTTCCGGAACGTGGCCCGCAACGCCTCGGCCACCACGCGCAGACCGGCGTCGCCGGCGCGATGTCCGTAGGTGTCGTTGACGGACTTCATGTTGTCGACGTCGAGGTAGAGCACCTGCACCTCGGCCTGCTGGCGGGTGGCGACCTCGAGGAGCTGCGTACCGGTGGTGACGACCCCGCGTCGGTTGCGCAGACCCGTCAGCTCGTCGGTGAGCGACAGCTGCGTGAGCTCGGCCGTGAGCGCCCGCAGGTGCTGCTCCAGGCGGAGTCGTTCGGTGATGTCGCGGATGACGGTGCAGGCGCGCTCCTCACCGTCGTCGAGGAAGACCTTGGCGCTCATCTCGACCTCGATGAGCGCCCCGTCGCCTCGTCGCATCCGGGCCACGCCCGAAGCCGCACCCAGGCGGCGCCGGAGGTCGAGGAGGTCGTGCCAGCGGTGGTCGGAGGGATCGGCGAGTCCCTGCCGGCCGACCCTCCGGATCTCGTCCTCGCTCATGCGCAGGATCCGGCACGCGGCCGCGTTGGCGGCCAGCACCTGCCCGTCGGGAGCCGTGAACAGCACCCCGTCGGGGCTGTTGTCGAAAAGCGCCCGGTAGGCAGCCGGGCCGACCGACGGTGGCCACGGCCCTCGGCCGGTCATGTCCTGCGCCCCCGCCGGCGTGGTCGTCTTTCCCACGTCGCACCCCCGAGGGCAATTGTAGGGGCGGGCGACGCCTTGTGGAGAGGGCCTCACCGCCGGCGGTGGGAACCCACAACCCCCCGCCAAAAGCCCCCCCCCGTGAGGTTGCGGGACCGTCGCACAGGCGTATGGTCGTCCATGGGTCGGTGGGGGACCCACCCGCCGCCTCGAGGACCACTCATGACCGATACCGCGCTGCTCACCAGTGCCGACCTGCGGGATCTCCGCGTCCGGGTCGCAAACGCACAAGCGAGGAGCCGGAAAGTCGTGGCCGACGCCCAGCGCCTGATCGCCGACAGCCGGCGCGCACCCTCCGAGCGCCCCGAATGGCCCCGGTTCTTCGCCCTCCACGGCTCCATCGGCGGCCGGCGGGTCCGGGCATCGTGGTGTCGCGGGCACCTCGTGGCCAGCGAGGAGCTCCGGGCCATGGGCGATGTGCTCGTGGCGATGGGGGAGCAGTTCACCACCGAGGACCACCGCCACCACGTCGCTGCCGATCTGACCCGCGCCCTGCCCGCCATGCTGACGCTGCTGCGCGCCTGCGAGCGGGTCCAGGACGTGCGCTTCGGCCCCGCCGGCGCGCCACTCGACGTGCACCCGCTGACGTCCTGATCCCTCCGCCGGGGTGCGCCGGTCAGCGGCGACGGAGGACCACCGCCGCGTCCGGCGGCACCGTCACACCGTCACCCCGCAGCTCCACGGCCGGGTCCGACGCCGCCAGCAGGACCGCCTGGGCACGAGTGGCTCCCTCGCAGCCGTCGTCGGCCGCGAACAGATCGCAGAAGAGGACGACGGCGCCGTCGTCACCGAGGTTGACGGCCACGCTCACCCCGCCCTCGCGCCGCACCACGAGCGTCGACGCCTGCTCGTCCATCCGCACGTCGATGGTGGAGAGCCGGGGGTCGGCGAGGGCGGGCACCTCACGCCGCAAGGCGATGAGGCGCCGGTACCAGTCGAGCAGCGCCGCGTGACCCGCTCGCGCCGGCTCGTCCCAGTCGAGCTTCGAGCGCGCGAAGGTGGCGGGGTCCTGCGGATCGGGCACCGATGCCGGGTCCCAGCCGAACGCGGCGAACTCCTGTCGCCTACCCTTGCTCACGGCCTCACCCAGCCCGGGGTCGTGATGGTCGGTGAAGTACTCGAAGGGCGTCGAGGCGCCCCACTCTTCTCCGGCGAAGAGCATGGGCACGAACGGGCTGCTGCAGAGGAGGGCGGCCGCCACCCGGAGACGCCCGTCGCTCAAGAGCACGCTCGACCGTTCGCCCAAGGCCCGGTTGCCGACCTGGTCGTGGTTCTGTGTGCACACCACGAACTGGTGCCCCCGGAGCCCCGTCGGCGGAGCCCCGTGATGCCGCCGGCGGTGCGCCGACCACTGCCCGTCGAAGACCCACGCCTGGCGCAGCGCCTTGGCCAGGCAGGGGAGCGACCCGAACTCCTCGTAGTAGCCGTCGCGCTCGCCGGTGAGGGTGGCGTGCAGGGCGTGGTGCCATTCGTCGGCCCAGGCCGCGTCCATGCCGAGGCCGCCTGCGTCGGGCGAGCGCACGACCCGCGGGTCGTTCCGGTCGCTCTCGGCCACGAGGAAGAGTGGCCGCCCGACGCGCGTGGCGCACGCGTCGATCTCGTCGCTCAGCTCCCGCAGGATGTGCCGGGCCGACTGGTCGACGATGGCGTGCACGGCGTCGAGACGGAGCCCGTCCATGTGGTACTGCTCCAGCCACATCCTCGCGTTGTCGACCACCAGGCGTCGAACCTCGTCGCTGCCGGGCCCGTCGAAGTTCACGGCTTGACCCCAGTTCGTCCTGTGGCGATCGGAGAAATAGGGGCCGAACTCCGCGAGGTAGTTCCCCGAGGGGCCGACATGGTTGTAGACCACATCGAGCACCACGCCGAGGTTGCGGGCATGGCAGGCGTCGACGAACCGCTTGCACCCGTCGGGCCCTCCGTAGGCGTGGTGCGGGGCGAACAGGTCGACGCCGTCGTACCCCCAGCCCCTCGTGCCTGGGAACTCGGCGACGGGCATGACCTCCACGGCGTCGACGCCGAGGGCGACGACATGGTCCAGTCGCTCGATCGCGCCGTCGAAGGTCCCCTCCGGTGAGAACGTCCCGATGTGGAGCTCGTACAGCACCGCCCCGCGTAGCGGCACGCCGCGCCACCCCAGGTCGGACCAGGGAAAGGCGTCATGGTCCACGACCGCCGACGTCCCTTCGACACCGTCGGGCTGCCACGTCGAACGTGGATCCGGGCGTGGCGGACCACCGTCCACGGTGAACGCGTAGCGCGTGCCGGCCGGGGCATCGTCGACAGTGGTCCGCCACCACCCTCGCTCGTCGGCGTCCATGGGCACGGCGCCCCCACCGAGCACCAGCTCGACCACGCGGGCGTCGGGCGCCCACACGGCGAAGTCCCGGCTCACCCCGCTGCTGTACCCATCGCCCCCGTCGGCAATGTCGCCCGCCGGGCCGCCGCCCCGCTACTTGAGCAGCGACCCCGCGTGCACCACGGCCTGGGCCGTGCACACGGCCTGCGGCTGTCCGCCGGTGGCCCGGCAGATGGCGGCGGTGAGCAGGTTGGCGCTTCCGACGACGGCTCGGGCGATCGCGCTCTGCGAGTCGGCCAGCTGCCCCGCGATCTGCTCGGCGTCGAGCCCGGCGAGCACCGATGGAGAGAATTGCGACGAGATGACGAGGTACCGGCCGGCGATGTCGAGGAAGGGGATCCCGCCCGCGCTCGGGCTGTAGGGCGGCGCGTCCAAGGTGGCGAGCAGCTGCCGGACGGTGGCGTCGGGCTTCTCGAGCGTCGGGTAGCGGCCGTTCGCGTCCGCCTCGTTGCCGTAGAGCTCCACGGCCCGGAAGGCGATCACGGGGCTCGAGTAGCTCGAACCGTGGAACGAGAAGGTGTACGTGTCGGGATAGGCGTCGGTGGACGACGACGTCGTGGTCTGCAACCCGCTGAACGTGCCGAAGCGCGCCAGCGCGGCCACGATGGCCCACCGC
>DASRBM010000072.1:0-6080 GCA_035653635.1 Acidimicrobiales bacterium
GCCGCACGACCTGCCGACCACCTTCCTCGGGCCGGCTCTCGACCCACCACCACCAGCCGTCAGAGGTCACCTGCAGTGCGCCGACGGAGATCCGTCCGGCGGCCAGGATCTCCGGCGTCAACGGTGACGGCCACGAGCCGAACGGGAGAACAGGCACGGTGAGCGTACGGTACCGGCCGTCCTAGGGTACGGAGGATGACCACCCCCGAGGAGGCGTTCGAGGCCTTCGTCGTCCGGCGGGCCGGCGACGGCGACGTGACCGCCGGAGTGGAGATGCTGCGCCTCGACGACCTACCCGAGGGCGACGTCGTGGTGGCCGTCGAGTGGTCGGGCGTCAACTACAAGGACGGCATGGTCACCGTCCCCGGCAATCGGGTGGCCCGGACCTCGCCTCTCGTCCCGGGCGTCGACCTCGCCGGTCGGATCTTGCAGAGCCACGTGCCCGAGCTTCCCGTGGGACTCGCCGTGCTCGCCCATGGACACGACATCGGCGTCGCCCGCCACGGCGGATTCAGCGCCTGCGCCAGGGTGCCGGCCGAGTGGGTCCTGCCGCTCCCCGACGGGTTGTCCGCCCGCCACGCCATGGCGATCGGAACCGCCGGCTTCACCGCAGCCCTGTCAGTCGACGAGCTCGAGCGCCACGGGCTCCGGCCCGGTGACGGCCCCGTCCTCGTCACCGGGGCCGCCGGTGGAGTCGGCTCGCTGTCGGTGGAACTCCTCGCCGGCCGGGGGCATCACGTCGTCGCCAGCACGGGCCGGGCCGACGCCGAGGGCACCTGGCTCCGGGATCTCGGCGCCGCCGAGGTGATCGGCCGCGACGCCATCGACGACGCACCGGGTCGCGTGCTCGGCGGCGAGCGCTGGGCCGGCGCCGTGGACTGCGTGGGCGGCGAGACCCTGGCGCGCATCCTGCGGAGTCTCCGCTACGGCGGGGCCGTCGCCGCCAGCGGCCTCACCGGCGGCAACGACGTCCATACCACCGTCTACCCGTTCATCACGCGTCAGGTGGCGCTGCTCGGGATCGACTCCGTCCAGACCGATCGGAGCCGGCGGTCGGCGGTGTGGAAGCGCCTGGCAGGCGACCTCCGGCCGCGTCACCTCGACGAGCTCGTGGAGCAGGAGGTCGACCTGAACGGCCTTCCCGCCGTCCTCGAGCGCATCCTGCGCGGCAAGGTGCGCGGGCGCGTCCTCGTCAGCCCTGGGGCGGCGCCGTCGTCTGCGTAGCGGGAGATCCGGCGCCGAAGACGGGCGACACGGCCAGCGTGCCGTTGTTGCACGCTTCCGCCTGCACCGCCACGGTCAGATGGTCGGTGTCGTCGGGCGGTGTCACCCAGAGGGACGTGGCCGCCGGGCAGCTGGTGTTGTTCGTCGGCACGTCGGAGTACTCCAGGTTGAAGTACGCAGTGGCCCCCGGAGCGATCGTGACCGGCGCCGGTGGGAAGTTGTCGAAGCCGTGGGACCCGCCTCGCACCACTGTCGTGGGGAGCGCCGCACCGCTCGCGCTGTAGAGCTGACCGCCCGGATAGCCCTCCAAACCGCAGGGGGCCGACGTGGTGTTGCGCAGACCGATCGTGAGCTCGATCGTGCCGGCCGCGCCCTGCGAGCCGAGCACCGAGCCCTGCAGGTCGGCCGCCAGACAGTGGGCCAGGCCGGAGGACGTCGAGGTGGTCGACGGCGCCGTGGAGCTGGTGGTGGCGGGGGGCTGAGTGGTGCGCACCGACGCCGTCGGCGACGAACAGGCCGCGAGGCCGAGGCCGGCGGCGAGCGCGAGGAGAACGGTGAGCGGGCGCACGGCGTGCGTCGGTGGTCTCAGGAGCTGAAGTCCTCCGGCCGCACGGTGTCGAGGAACTGCCGGAACTCCCCCACCAACTCGTCCGGGTTGGAGTCCCCGTCCTCGTCCTCGTCCTCTGCCGGCAGCAGGATGCCTTCGGCGTCCATGAGGTCGTCCGAGACGAAAAGCGGGCTCGAGGTGCGCACGGCGAGGGCGACGGCGTCGGACGGGCGGCTCGACACGGTGAGCACACCCTGCCCCCGTCGCAGGTGCAGTTCGGCGTAGTAGGTGGCGGCCCGCAGCTCGGTGATGACGACACGCTCGAGCTCCGCACCCAGCGCGTTCACCACGTCGCGAAGCAGGTCATGGGTCATCGGCCGCGGGGTCGCCACCCCCTGGATGGCGAAGGCGATGGCCGTCGCCTCCGGCGCTCCGATGAAGATCGGCAGGGTCCGGCCCAGTCCCTCGGTCTCGGTCAGGAGCAGCACGGGGGTGTTGGACTGCAGGTCCACTCGCACGGCACTGAGGCGAACCTCGACCATGCCTGCAACTTACCGCCCGTAGAGCCCTCCTACATACGCATCGGGATCCGATTCGACGGTCCGGGGATCGACGACGGCCACGTAGCGCAGGTTCCGGTAGCGACCGGCCACGTCCAGCCCGTAGCCGACCAGCAGGTCGTCGGTGACCGGGAAGCCGACGAAGCGCAGCGGGACCGGGACGATCCTCCGGGTGCGCCGGTCGAACAACGTACAGACCTCGAGCGAGGCCACCCCCCGCCGACCCAGCTCCCCCAGGAGATAGGTGCAGGTCAGGCCGGTGTCCACGATGTCCTCCACCAGGACCACGTGGCGCCCGTGCACGTCCGTCTCGAGGTCCTTGACGAGTCGGACCCGCCCGGTACCCGCCGCGTAGCTCGAGATGGCGAGGAAGTCGACCTCTGCCGGCACACGGAGCCGCCGGATCAGGTCGGCCAGGAAGAACATGCTCCCTTTGAGGACGGCGACGAGCAGCACGCCTGCCGGGTACGCCTCCGAGAGCTCGCCGGCCAACCGGTCGGTCGCCTCCGCCAGCGCCGTTGCGTCGAAGGCGACGCGGGCGCTGTCGGTCGTCGTCACCCGCCCAATTGGTCGCGCAGGGCCTTCCGGAGCATGACGGCCCGCAGCTCCTGACCCAGGCGCGACAACTCGTCGACCGTGTCGTGCGCCCGCTGTCGGGACTCGGGGTTGCGTTGCTTGAGCAGCGGCAACACCACCTGCGCGACGAACCCGCCTTCGCGTTCGGCGGCGTGCTTGTGCAGGCGCAGGTGCCGGGCCTCGACCCCGAAGGCGGCGAAGCCCACGGCGAGCTTGGCCACGGCCAGCGCCTCTTCGTCGTAGTACACCGTTCCGGCGACCTGTCGTCCGGCGACGAGACCGTAGGACTCGAGCTCGGCGAGCAGGGCCGGGGTGCAGCCGCTGGCGGTGACGAGCTCGTCAACGGTCATGTCGCCGTCGAGCACCGGCGCGGGCATGGGCGCCGGCCGGGCGACCGAACCAGCCGCCCGGCCCGAAGGCGCGACGGGCGAAGCGGCGCTCGCCGGTCCGTTGTTGCGCCGGGCGCGCGTCGCCGAGGCTGACGCCGACGGAGACGGGGAGCCGACCTCCGGAGACGAGGCCGGCTCTGCCGCGCTCGCCCCGGGGTCCGGGGCGGACCCCCCGACGCCTCGGGCCTGCGGGCCGGACCCGGATGCGGCAGCGGGGCCGCGACGTTCGGCAGCGGCCCGCCTCGAACCGGCACCGGACGCGTCGGCGGGAACCGCGGCCGAGGAGGCGGCCGCCGCCGGTGCGGCGTCACGCATGGTCGGGACATCCGCCGGAACAGCGGGGGGCTCGAAGCCGGGCAGCGGTTGCCCCGCCGTGGGCCGGAGCTGCTCGGCGACGAGGACGCCGCCGCCTTCCTCGACCTCGGATTCCGTGCCGCCCTCCTCGAGCCGGCCCTTGATCACCTTCAGGGGAAGGAAGTGCTCCCGCTGCTGGCGCAACACCCACCGCAACCGGTCGACGTCCTGCTCGTAGAACTTGCGGTACCCCGACGGGGTGCGCTCGGGGTTGACGAGCCCCTGGCTCTCGAGGAAACGGATCTTCGAGATGGTGACGTCCGGGAACTCCTGACGCAGGAGCGTCAGGACGTCGCCGATCGACAGATAGGCACGGCTGTTCATCGGGTCGTCCCCACCGGAGGGGTCATTCGTCGGCCGCAGCCAGGTAGACGAGCTTGAACTTGCCGATCTGAACCTCGTCGCCACTGCTCAGCACCGCCTCTTCAATGCGCTCCCGGTTGACATAGGTGCCGTTCAGCGAACCGACGTCGCGCACGCTGTGACGGCCGTTCGCGTCATGGACGAACTCCGCATGCCGACGCGACACCGTGATGTCGTCGAGGAAGATGTCGCTCTCGGGGTGGCGACCGGCTCGGGTGATGGGCGCGTCGAGGACGAAGCGGGCACCCGCATTGGGCCCGCGCTTGACGACGAGCAGGCCGGCACCGCTGGGCCGTTCCGGCAGGGTCACGGCCAGCTCCTCGTCGCCCGCCTCGCCCTGGGCGTCCACCGGGTGCAGCGTGACCGTGGTGTCGGAGCTCGCCGTGCCGAGCACGGCGCCACACGACGAGCAGAAGTTGGCTCCGGGCGGGTTGCGGTGCCCGCAGTTGTTGCAGAACACGCCGTCCACGCTAGTCCCTGGTCGCCACGTGCAGACGCCCGCCTAGTCGGCGGTGAGGCCCGTGTACGCCGCCGCGTCGAGCAGGCCGTCGACGG
The DNA here is from genome assembly GCA_035653635.1 of Acidimicrobiales bacterium. GTDB lineage: Bacteria > Actinomycetota > Acidimicrobiia > Acidimicrobiales > UBA8190 > DASRBM01. The sequence goes on from DASRBM010000072.1 coordinate 4,569, forward strand.
CCGACGGGTCGTCGGGACGGATCTCGCAGATCCAGCCCCGCCCGTAGGGCTCCGCATTGAGCAGCTCGGGCGCGTCCTGCAACTCGGCGTTCACGGCCACGACCTCGCCCGCGACCGGGGCGTAGATCTCCGACACCGACTTGGTCGACTCCACCTCGCCGAGGGCGGCGCCGGCGTCGACGTGGCTGCCGACGGCGGGCAGCTGCACGAAAACGACGTCCCCGAGCGCGTCCTGGGCGAAGTCCGTGATGCCGACCCGGACGGCGCCCTGCTCGAGCCGGGCCCACTCGTGATCGGAGGTGTAGCGGAGATCCTCGGGCACCTGCATGGCGGGGAACCCTACCCCCTGGCCGCGCGGGCCCGCTCCGGGCGTTTCGACCGCAGTCGGGATCCTCAGCCGGTCTGCAGCATCTGGCGGATGCGGACCGCCTGCTCCTGTGCCCTGGCCCGGGCCTCGGCCTCGCTGGCGGCCTCGGCCCAGACGTGGGTGACCGGCTCCTCGGGGTCCGGCACGACGAGCGACCACCCCTCGCCGTCGACCAGCTTGACCCCGTCGACGAGCAGGGTGCTGCGGTCCTTCGCCCGCTCCACGGTGTGGCGCATGACGGTCCCCTTCTGCTCCCAGGGAGTCACCACTTCCTCGTGCACGATGTGGATCGGGGCCAGTTCACCCGTCAGCTTCGACATGCGCTGGCCGGAGGTGGCGAGCATCGACAGCAGGTGCACGAGCGTCGCCACCGCGTCGAAGCTCGGCAGGAAGCGGGGGAAGATGTAGCCCCCGAACTGGCTCGCGGCGAAGGCGATGTCACCGGAGCTCGCCACCTCCATGAGATGGGTGGCCGACAGCTTCGTCCAGACGATCTCGGTGCCGCTGTCGAGGCAGGTGCGCTCGGCAGCTCTCGGCGCCGCCACCGGCAGAGCCACCCGCACCCCGGGTTGGGTCGAGGAGACGAGGCCCAACAGGACCACGAGCGCCTCGTCGTCGGAGAGCACCCGACCCTCGTCGTCCACCAGGGTGATCCGTTCGCCGCCCGAGTCGATGACAGCGCCGAGATGGGCTCCCGAGGCCCGCACCAGATCGGCCACGTGGGCGGCCGCGGCCCGGCGGTCGGCGGCCACGACGGCGGCGGTGGCGGCGTAGGGGTTCACCACGAGGACCTCGGCGCCCAGCTTGGCCAGCACGTTGGGCATCACGAAGCTGGTCGTGCCGAAGGAGTAGTCGAGGACGATCTTGAACCCGGTCTCGGCGATGGACTCGAGGTCGACCGCCTCCATGAGGGCGGCCGTGTAGAACTCGAGCGTCCGGGGCGGGAACCCGATATCGCCTATCTCCGAGGCGAGCGCCCGGCGGAATTCCTCGCGGTGGTACAGCCGCTCGATCTTGCGTTGCGTCGCCTCGGCGACGTCGATGCCGTCCTGATCGAAGAACCGCAGCACCACCGACTGGCTGTCGTCCTCGGCGAGGCGCACGGTCACCCCGCCGAGGCTCTGGCCGGTACGCACCTGGAAGCG
>DASRBM010000073.1:0-7228 GCA_035653635.1 Acidimicrobiales bacterium
GTCCTCGAGGAAGGCGTCGATGTCGTTGGCGGCCACGGTGCGGAAGGCGTCGAGGTCCTCGTCCGACAGGCTCGGCCCGAGCCCGCTCCCGCCCACCCGGAAGGCGGCGAAGAGCTCCTCGCGCAGCGCGTCCATGTGGTCCTGGTAGAGGCGGACGAGCACCAGCAGCACCGGCCGCGGCATGCCCCGGTCGAGCGACGCCCGCAGCGCGCTCAGGAGCGCCAGGTCGTCGCCGTCGTAGGCGAGCGAACCGTGCTCCTCGGGCGGCGCCAGCAGCCCGGCGCGCTGCAGCTCGGCGCCGAGCGCCTCGTCGACGTCGGCCTCGGCCAGCAACTCCGGCAAGGTGAAGCTCCGGTGGTCGGGGGCGAACAACCGGTCGAGGATGTGGAGACGACCCTCCTCGGCGAGGGCGCGGATGGCCTTCAGGGTGAAGTGCCGGGCCTGCAGGTCGCGGATGCGCTCCAGGCGCTCGAGGTGGGCCGGCCCATACAGCATCGACCGGCCCTGGCGTTCGGCCGGGGGGAGCAGCCCCTCGCGCTGGTAGAAGCGGATGGTGTCGACCGTCGTGCCCGACAGCCGGGCCAGGTCGTCGATCCGCCAGGTGCCGCCTTCGCCGTGCTCCACTGCGCCGACAGCCTAGGTGGGCGGGCGGATGCCCCCGGGGCCGTGTTTGGCCCCGCCCGGAGGGGTCCACGTAACCTGGGTCGCTGACACCGGTGTCAGTTCCGGGTCGCGGAAGGGAGCAGCAGGCGCATGCCCATCGGGATCGGCGAGGAGCACGAGGAGCTGCGCAGGACGGTGCGGCGGTGGGCGGAGTCCCGCTGCCCGCGAGAGGTGCCGCGCGCGCTCCTCGACGCCGACGCCGAGGCCCTCCCGCCGTTCTGGGACGAGCTGGCCGCGCAAGGCTGGCTGGCCGTCCACGTGGCCGAGGAGCACGGGGGCCACGGTTTCGGCCTGCTCGAGCTGGCCGTGGTGGTGGAGGAGCTGGCCCGGGCCTGTGCCCCGGGGCCGGTCGTGCCCACCATGCTCGCCGCCGCCGTGCTCTCCACCGTCGACGACCCCGCGGCCAAGGAGCTGCTCGGTCCCATCGCCGAGGGCTCGATGCCGGCGTGTGTGGTGTTCCCCGGGGCCGTCGAGGCCGCGGCCGAACGCCAGGCCGACGGGTCCCTCGTGCTGCGCGGGGTCCTGCGCCCGGTGCTTTCGGCCGCCACCGCCCGCCTCGCCCTCGTCGAGGTGCCCGTCGCCGGGGAGGGGCCGGCGTGGTGCGCGCTCGAGCTCGACGCTCGCGGGGTCGCGGTGACGCCGGTCGCCAATCTCGACTTCACCCGCCGGGTGGCGAGCGTGGAGATCGACGGGGCGGTGGTCCCGGCCATCCGTCAGCTCCCGTCGCTGCGCGGTGAGGTCGTCCGCAACCGGGCCCTCGCCCTGGCCGCGGCCGAGTGTGCCGGGGGTGCCCGGTGGTGCCTCGAGACGACCACCGACTACGCCAGGGAGCGCCGCCAGTTCGGCCGCCCCATCGGACAGTTCCAGGCGGTGAAGCACCACCTGTCCGACATGCTCGTCGCAGTGGAGCAGGTCACCGCGCTGGCCTGGGACGCGGCCCGGGCCGCCGACGAGGGCGACGAGGCCCAGGCCGGGCAGTCGGCCGTGCTCGCCGGCGCCCTCGCCCTCGACGCCTACGTGGAGGCGGCCAAGGCAGCGGTGCAGCTGCACGGGGGCATGGGCTTCACCTGGGAGCACGACGCCCACCTGCACGTGCGCCGCTCACTGGCGCTGCGCCAGCTCCTCGGCGGGGGGAGCACGTGGAGGGTCGAGGCCACGCGCGCCGCGCTCGGCGGGGTCCGCCGGACCCTCACCACCGAGCTGCCCGAGGGCGCCGAGGACGTGCGCCGCGAGATCCGTGCGCTCGTGGCCGAGGTGGTGGCGGCGAAGGGGACCGCCGGCAAGCGCGAGAAGCTGGTCGAGACGGGGCTCCTCACCCCCCACTGGCCGCCCCCCTACGGGCGGGGCTCGAGCCCGGTCGAACAGCTCGTCATCGACGAGGAGATGGCCGCGGCCGGCGTGTTCCGACCCAACCTGGCCGTCGGTGCCTGGGCCCTTCCGACGATCATCGCCCACGGCACCGCCGAGCAGCAGGAGCGCTTCGTCAACCCGACGCTGCGGGGCGAGGTCGTGTGGTGCCAGCTCTTCAGCGAGCCCGGCGCCGGCAGCGACCTCGCCTCACTGGCCATGCGGGCGGTGCGGGGAGAGGGTGGGTGGCTCCTCACCGGCCAGAAGGTGTGGACGTCCATGGCCCAGAAGGCCGACTGGGGCATCTGCCTGGCCCGCACGGACCCCGACGCGCCCAAGCACAACGGCATCACCTACTTCCTCGTGGACATGAAGAGCGCCGGCATCGAGGTGCGGCCGCTGCGCGAGATCACCGGCGACGCCCTCTTCAACGAGGTGTTCTTCACCGAGGTGTTCGTGCCCGACGAGTGCGTCGTCGGCAGGGTCAACGACGGCTGGCGCCTGGCCCGCACCACCCTCGCCAACGAGCGGGTGTCGATGTCGTCGGGCGCCACCTTCGGTTTCGGCATCGAGTGGATCCTCGGATCGCTCGGCAACGGCCCGTACGAGGACGATGCGGTGGTCCTCGACCGCATCGGCGCGCTCATGGCCGAGGCACAGTCGGTGGCGCTGCTCGGTGCCCGCACCACCCTGCGGTCGATGTCGGGGGTGGAACCCGGTCCGGAGGCGAGCGTGCGCAAGCTGCTCGGGGCCGAGCACGAGCAGCGGGTGCAGGAATTGGGCCTCGAGCTCCTCGGTCCGGCCGGCGCCAGCACGGAGGGGGAGGGCCGACAGTGGAGCCACGGCTTCCTGTCGACCCGGTGTCTCACCATCGCCGGGGGGACGAGCGAGGTGCAGCGCAACGTCATCGCCGAGCGGTTGCTCGGTCTGCCCCGGGACCCCGAGCCCGGGCAGTAACGTCACCACGGACCGGGACAGCGGACGAGGAAGGCAGGGACCGATGGCCATCTACTTCGAGGACGTCAACGAGGGCGACGAGGCTCCGGTCAAGGCGCACACCCTGACGCGCACGGACCTCGTGCGCTACGCCGGTGCGTCGGGCGACTACAACCCGATGCACCACGACGAGATTCTCGCCACCAAGGCCGGCCAGCCGAGCGTGTTCGGTCACGGCATGTTCTCGATGGGGCTGCTCGGCACCGCCCTCACCGATTACGTGGGCGTGGGCAACCTGACGCACTACCAGGTGCGCTTCAGCCGCCAGACGTGGCCGGGCGAGGAGCTGCGCACCAAGGTCGTCGTGAAGAGCAAGCGCGTCGAGGACGGCAAGCATCTGGTCGACCTCGACTGCAGCCTGGCCAACGCCGAGGGCGAGGTGAAGGTCGTCGGCGAGGCGACCGCGGCAGTGCCGACGCGGGGCTGAGCCCCGCTCGCTGTCGGGACGCCCGGTCCGTCAGCAGCCGGGTGGCGATCCCGACTTGCCCGACGCCTGGTAGAAGAGGTCGAGCAGGCCGCAGATGGTGACCTTGGCCACCAGCCACTTGCCGTTCTGGTACACGGCGTAGCCGGTCTGGCCCGCGAGCGACGGCGTGCCCGAGGTCCCGAGGATGTCGTAGGTCACCCGGGCGCAGGGCGACGGGAGCTTCTGCGTGGAGCAGCCCTCGCCGTAGAGGATGAGCGACGAGTCGACCCTGGCGCCCCCCGAGCCCTTGGCGAGGGGTGACGCGAGTGCCTGCGACAACGCCGTCTTCACCTGCGAGCCGTTCTGCACGACGGCCAGCTTCTCGGTGGTGGAGTTCACCGAGAAGTTGAACAGCGTGTTGTAGGCCGCCCCGATGTCGGCCTGGGCCGTCGTGGGGTTGAGCGGCTTGGTGGTCGTCGTGGTGGCCGGCGTGTTGGAGCTGCTGCACGCGGCGGTGCCGACCGCCAGCGCGAGCAGGGCCGCTGCGGCGCGCGTCATGAGCGGGATACGCATGGAGCCGACGTTAGACGGGCCGGGCGGCCCGGGGGTGGTTTAGAAGAAGCTGAAGGGCGGAAGGCCCGGCTTGCGGGAGGCGAAGAGCTGGCCCTTGCTGTCTGCCAGTTCCTTCGGCGTCCAGGCGCTGTCGCGCTGGACCGAGCCGGCCGGCTTCCAGCCCTCCATCACCCACACCGAGCCGCCGAAGACCACGAAGTTCTGGCCGTTCACGTCGGCCGCCTCGTCGCTCGCCAGGAAGGCCACGAGCGGGGCCACGTTCTGCGGTCCGAAGGCGTCGAACTTGCCCTCCTCGACCTTGGCCATCTCACCGAAGAGGTCCTCGGTCATGCGGGTGCGGGCCCGGGGGGAGATGGCGTTGACGGTCACGCCGTAACGCTCGAGCTCGCGGCCGAGGATGATCGTCATGGCGGCGATGCCGGCCTTGGCTGCGCCGTAGTTTGCCTGCCCGGCGTTGCCGAACAGCCCGGCCTCGGAGGCGGTGTTGATGATGCGGCCCGACACCTCCTCGCCGGCCTTGGAGCGGTTGCGCCAGTGGACCGCGGCGAAGTGCGACATGGCGAAGTGGCCCTTCAGGTGGACCCGGATCACGTCGTCCCAGTCCGACTCGTCCATGTTGAAGCTCATCTTGTCCCGGAGGATCCCGGCGTTGTTGACGAGGATGTCGAGCTTGCCCCACGAGTCGACGGCCTGCTTGACGAGCGCCTCGGCGCCGGCCCAGGAGCTCACGTCGCTGTCGTTCAGCTGCGCCTCGCCGCCGGCGGCCTTGATGTCGGCCACGGTCTGCTCGGCCGGGCTGGCGTCGTGCCCCTCGCCCGAGCGGGCGGCGCCGACGTCGTTGACGATGACCTTGGCGCCCTCGGACGCCAGCAGAAGGGCTTCCTCCCGTCCGATGCCCCGGCCTGCGCCGGTCACGATGGCGGTCTTGCCGTCGAGCATGCCCATCTGCTGAACCTCCTCGGTGGCGGCGCCGGGCGCCGCGGTGTGGTCAAGTCGGCGGCCGAAGTGCCGCCGGAGCGCCACCAGGCGCCCGGATCCGGAACCCGGGCAGCATGGCCGATGCCGCTCGCCAGGGTCAATCCGGCCCGTTCCGACCGACGGGCGGTTCCCACCGGGCCGAGTCGGATGGCGGCCGAGTCGGATGGCGGCGGAGCGGGTAACGCGCGCGCCATGGCTGAGATCGGGTTCTTCCTGTCGAGCGAGGAGCACGGCCCGAGGCCGCTCCTCGAGTACGCCCGGATGGCGGAGGATGCCGGGTTCCGCTCCGTCCTCATCTCGGACCACTACCACCCGTGGTTGGAGCGGCAGGGCGAATCGCCCTTCGTGTGGGGTGTCATCGGCGCCATCGCCGGTTGCACCGGACTGAAGGTGACCACGGGGGTGACCTGTCCGACGGTGCGCATCCACCCCGCTGTCGTCGCGCAGGCGGCGGCGACGAGCTCGCTGCTGTTGCAGGGGCGCTTCGTGCTCGGAGTGGGCAGCGGCGAGGCGCTCAACGAGCACATCCTCGGTGACCGGTGGCCGCCGACCGACGTGCGCCTCGAGATGCTCGAGGAGGCCATCGAGGTCATGCGCCAGCTGTGGCAGGGCGGATTCGTCTCCCACCACGGTCCGCATTACACGGTGGAGAACGCCCGCATCTACTCGTGTCCCGACACGCCGCCCCCGGTGCTCGTGTCGGGCTTCGGCCCGAAGGCGACCGAGCTGGCGGCGCGCATCGGCGACGGGTTCGTGAGCACCTCACCCGAGCCCGAGGCGGTGAAGGGCTATCGCGAGTGCGGGGGAGAAGGGCCGGCCGTGGCCGCGGTGAAGGTGTGCTGGGGGCGCGACGAGGCGGCGGCACGCAAGCTCGCCTTCGAGCTGTGGAAGACGACGGCGGTCCCGGGCGAGCTCAACCAGGAGCTTCCGGTGCCGGCGCACTTCGAGCAGGCCTCGGGAACGGTGACCGAGGACATGGTGGCCGACAAGATCGTGTGCGGTCCCGACCCCGAGCGCCACGCCGAGATCCTCACCCGCTACCTCGACGCCGGCTACGACGAGATCTACGTGAGCCAGATCGGCGACGACCAGCAGGGCTACCTCGACTTCTACTTCGGCGAGGTCCGGCCCCGCCTGTCGTTGTAGGCGAACGGACTCCCCGGCGGGGCGGGCGACAGGAAGGGGCGGTGAAGACGCGGGCGGGCGTCGCCCTCGCTCGGAGGTACCTCGCCTGCGGGCTCGCCCTCGTGGGGGGACTCGCCACCGGCGCGGTGGGCGGGGTCGGGGCCGGAGCGGCACCGGCCGCCGCCGGTGCGCTCACGTTCTCCCAGACGTGGACGACGGGGGCGCTCCCCGACACGGGGGCACCCATCGCCGAGTCGTCGCCGATGGTGGCCACGCTCGATGCCGGCGGGCCCGCCGCGGTGGTGGCGGACCGCAGCGGCAACGTCTTCGCCTTCCACCTGGCCGACGGTTCCGCGGTGCCGGGGTGGCCGGCCAACGACGGCGACATCCCCATCGACTCGACGCCCTCGGTCCTCACCGGTCCCGGCGGCACGGCGACGCTCTACCTCGGGCTCGGCAACGCGGCGGAACCGCAGGCGGGCGGCTACCTGGCGCTGCAGGCGAACGGCCGGCCCCTGTGGTTCACCCCCGTCGTGGACCCCGCCAGCGACAACGAACCCGCGGCCGGCGTGCAGGCGTCGCTCACGGTCGCCCCCTTCGGCGGCCGGCCCGGTGTCGTGGCCGGATCGCTCGACCAGGAACAGGACGCCCTCGACGCCGCCACGGGCGGGCTCGAGCGTGGCTGGCCCTTCTTCACGGCCGACAGCGTGTTCTCGACTGCATCGGTGGCCGACCTGTACGGCATCGGCACGCCGCAGATCGTGGAGGGCGGTGCCCAGACGGCCGGCTTCGGCCTTGGCAAGCACTACCAGCAGGGTGGACACGTGCGGATCCTCACCACCGAGGGCGGACTCGTGTGCGAGGCGCTCACCGATCAGACGGTGGACTCCTCGCCGGCGCTCGGCCCGATCCTCGGCAGCGGCGCACCCGGCATCGTCACCGGCACGGGCGCGTTCTTCTCCGGCGCAGCCGACAGCGACACCGTCCGGGCCTACGACACCCACTGCCGCTTGGCCTGGTCGACGCCGGTGAACGGCTTCACCACGAGCAGTCCGGCGGTGGCCGACGTGCTCGGCACCGGTCACTTCGACGTAGTCGAGGGCACCGACACCGGCGCGAGCGGCTCGGTGTACGTGCTCG
>DASRBM010000074.1:0-2572 GCA_035653635.1 Acidimicrobiales bacterium
CGAGTCCTCGTCGAGGTTGAGGGCCAGGCCGAGGGTGCCGTCCTCGAATTCGAGCAGCTCGTTGACCGAGGCGCCCGGCAGGCCCGACACCCGGGCGATGCCGTCGCCGACCTCGGTGATGCGGCCGACCTGCTCGGTGGCCACCTCGGGGCTGTACTCGGCGACATGCCGCTGCAGCGCAGCTGCGATCTCGTCTGCGTTGATGGTCAGCTCTGCCATCAGCTCTGTGCTCCTCTCGTCCCCTCGCTGCCGAGGAGATGCTCCTGCAACTGTTCGAGACGGTGACGGGCGCTGGCGTCGACCAGCAGGTCACCGATCTGGATCACGGCGCCGCCGATGAGGGCGGGGTCCTCTGTGATCTGGAGTTCGACCGGTTGGTTCGTCAGGTGCTCCATGGCGCCCGACAGGTCGTGCTGCTCGTCGGCCCCGATGGGCCGGGCCGTGCGCACCCGGGCCACCCGCCAGCCCCGGGCCCGGGCGGCCTGCTCCACCAGCCAGTCGAGCGAGGCCACCAGGTCGCGCACGTGCCCCTGCAGGAGCACGGCCACGAGCGCGAGCGTGGCGGGGCGCACCTTGCCGGCCAGCAGGGTGTCGAGCAGCGCCTTGCGCCCCTCCACCGATCGGCTCGGATCGGACAGGGCGCTGCGCAGCTCCCCGTTGCTCTCGACGATGCGCGTGAAGCGGAAGAGCTCGTCTTCGATGTCCTCGAGCTCCGACGCCTGCTCCACGTCCTCGAACACGGCCGCCGCGTAGCCGGACGCGAAGGCGCGCCAGCCCGTGCGCGAGAGCGTCGGCTCCTCGGCGCGCAGCTCCTCGGGGCCGAGGTCGTGGTGGTGACGCAACAGCTCGTACAGGTCGTGGAGCGTGGTGGGAAGCTCGTCGGCCCGCTCTGTCGTGACGGCGCGCAGCACGATGCGCACCACGAGCGGATCGACCCGCGAGGCGAGCAGGTCCTGCAGCACGGCCCGGCGCGCACCGGCGGGCACGGCGAAGTCGGTGATGACCACCGCCAGGTCGTTCGTGCGCGACACCAGATGCGCCACCGCGTTCATGTCCTCGGCCAGGATGACGCCGCGGTCGGTCCTGGCCACGTCGGCCACGACGGCGGTGGTGTATCCCCTCAGTGACGGGTGCACGCTCGGCGGTTCCCTCTGCTCGATCCTGCGGTTCCGGCGCCTAGCCCTGGGTCCCGGCCGCTTCGGTGTCAGCCGAGCCGCGCAGGGCGGCGACGGCCTCGTCGATGAGGGCGCGGTGGGCCTCGGCGTCGATCTCGCGGCCGATGACCTCCTGGGCCACCGACAGCACGAGCCCGGCGACCCGGCCGCTCACCTCTTCGACGGCACGCTGGCGGGCCAGGTTGATCTCCGCCTCGGCGCTCGAGACGATGCGCTCGTACTCCTGCTGCGCCCGCTCGGTCGCATCGGCGCGCACGCGCTCGGCGGTGGCGTTCGCCTGGGTGACGATCTGACGCGCCTGCTGGCGTGCCTCGTCCAGGATCTCCTGCCGCTGGGCACGGGTCTCGTCGGCCTCGGCCTTGGCCCGGTCCGCCGCCTCCAGGGCGTCACGGATCTGGTTCTGCCGCTCCTCGAGCATCTTGTTGAGGATCGGCAGCACCTTGCGTGCCAGGAACCCGAGCACGACGAGGAAGGCGGCGATCTCGACGCCCAGTGTCGCGTTGGGGATGAGGAAGATGCTGCTGGTCATGGACGGCCTCCGAGCGACCTGCTCCGGCGGAGAGGGCTAGGACTTCTTGTAGAGGGCGAAGACGAAGAGCGCGGTGAAGGCCAGGTTGATGAAGTACATGGCCTCCACCAGACCGACCGTCAGGAACATGATGGTGAAGAGCCGTCCCTGCGCCTCGGGCTGACGGGCCACACCGGCGATCGTCTGGCTACCTGCGAGACCGTCGCCGATGGCCGCACCGACGGCGCCACCGCCCATGAGCAGTCCACCGCCGACCATGGCGCCTGCCAGGCCGATCGCGTGGTCCAGTCCGGTATCCGTTGCCATCTGTGTCTCCTTTTTCAGGCTTTCTCGTGAGAGCTGGTCGGTCCGGCGTGCTCAGTGGGCCGGGGCGGGTGCTGCGGTGTCGTGGTGCGCGTCGCCGTGCGCCCCCTCGTGGGAGTCGCCGTGGGCGTCGCTCATGGCCGTGTCGAAGTAGAGGATGGTGAGCAGGGCGAAGATGAAGGCCTGGATCGCCCCGATGAAGAGGTCGAACAGCTTCCAGACGATCTCCATCGGGAAGTTGAGGATGTTGCCGATCGGCACGTGACCCAGGTTCCAGACGCCGAGCGCGGCGATGAGGGCCAGCATCAGGCCACCCGACAGCAGGTTGCCGAAGAGCCGCAGGGTGAGGGTGATCGGCTTCACGATCTCCTCGATCCCGTTCATGGAGAGGTTGAGCGGGAAGGTGAGGACCCTGCCGACGAGGCTCTTCGACTCGAAAGGTCGGCTCACGTAGTGGGCGAGGTACCCCCCGAGACCCCGGGTGCGGATGGATGCGACGTGCACCGGGATGATGACGACGATGGCGAGGGCGAGCGGCAGATTGATGTCACCGGTCGGCGGACCG
>DASRBM010000075.1:0-4985 GCA_035653635.1 Acidimicrobiales bacterium
CTCCGACCCGGCGACCGGCGCCGTGCCGACGGGCAGGCCCCGGTCGTCGGTGCGCACGACGTACCCGGCCGACAGCTGCAGCCGGGCCGAGTCGACGGTCGGCGTCCCCACCGTCAGATAGGGATGGAAACCGATCCCGAAGGGAGCCGGTTCGTCGTCCACGTTGGTGGCTTCCGCGCTCACCACCAGCCCGCCGCGGCCCAGGCGGTACTCGACCTCCACGTCGAGCCGCCAGCGGTAGCCGGGCTGGGGTTGCAGCACGCATCCGACCGACAGCACGTTCTGCGCCTGGGCCCGCACCTCCCACGGCAACCAGCGCACGAGGCCGTGGATGGCGTTGCCACGGTCGGGCTCGTCGAGGGCGGCCCGGCAGGCGCGGTCGCCGAAGCGGTACCGGCCGTCACCGAGCCGGTTGGGCCACGGGGCGAGCACCTGGCCCCGGCCACCCGAGCACAAGGCGTCGACGTCGTAGCCGTCGAGCACCGGCTCGTCGTCGACCGTGTACGACCGGATCCCGCCGCCGACCTCGGTCACCACCAGGCGCTCGGCGCCGTGGCCGATGACGTACTGGCGCCCCGACGGGGGGCGGTGGGCCGACCCGGTGCGGGGGGACCCCGACGACGCCGGGGCGGGAGACGGCCGGTCCATGTCGGCCGATATCGTACTGCGACAGGTGCAGCCGGCCTCTGATGCCGGGCACGTGGAGGCCGTTCGTGCGCATCCTGGTCACCAACGACGACGGCGTGCGCGCGCCGGGGATCGCCGCGCTCGCCGGCGCAGCCGTTGCCTCAGGTCACGAGGTCATCGTGGTGGCGCCGATGATCGACTACAGCGGCGCCGGCGCCGCCGTCGGCCCGGTGCACTCGCGTGACGGGGTCGATTACGAGTCGCACGTCATCGAGGCGCTCGACGTGCCCGCCTACGGGATCGACGGGCCGCCCGCGCTCGCCGTCATCCTCGCCTGCGTCGGCGCCTTCGGCCCTCGACCCGATCTGGTGCTGTCGGGGATCAACCACGGCATCAACGTCGGGCGCTCCGCCATGCACTCGGGCACCGTCGGCGCCGCGCTGACGGCCGCCCACTTCGGCCTGCGGGCCCTCGCCGTGTCCATCCGGTGGGGCGACGACCCCGTCCCCTGGGCGGTGCCGGCCCGTTTCGCCGAGGTCCTCGTCCCGATCGTGGCTGACGCGCCGCCCCAGACGGTCCTCAACGTGAACGTTCCCAACCTGCCGATGGAGGCCATCCGCGGCGTGCGCCACGGGCACCTGGGGCAGGGCGGCACCATCCGCTCCGCCGTCCACGACACCGGCCCTGCTCCGGCGCACGAGCCCGTCGACGGGCACCTGTCGCTCCCGCCGGCCGGGTCGGGGACCATCCGGCTCGACCTCACCACCCCGGGGTCGCCGCTCGAGGACGACCTCGAGTCCGACGCCGGCCTGCTGGCCCACGACTACGTGTCGGTGACGCCGCTCGTCGGTGTCCGCGAGGCCGCAACGGGCGTGGGCGAGGTGCTCGCCGAAGCCCTCCAGACCGCACACGCTGCGTGGCAACCCACTCGCACTCAGGCGTAATTGGGCCGATCCGCCGATTTTTTTGACCCGGCCGCGGAATCCCTGGTCGCACGGTTCAGCACCGGCCGTTGGCCCGGCGCGACGTCCCTGGTGGGTGCGTACTTCCGCGAGCGGAATTTTTGCGATCGCGTGAACGAACTGCAACCATGAGGTTCGAACCACATCAGTGAGGCCGGTTCCACGCGACAGCTGCGGAGACTGTCGCCCGGGCCCAGAAGGCCCGTGTTCACGTGGAGAGCCCGATCGCTTCGGTCATGTCGCACGCGCGCGACGCGTGCGCCGTCACCGGGCGCCACGGCACGACGGCCAGGTGACCCAGCCACGGCTACCACCGCGCGCGTACACACCCAGGGGAAAGGAGAAGTGAGGCCAGACGAGCACAACCCTCGGGTTGCTCCGTCCGCACCTCGTTCGGACCATCAGTCAGTCCAGGGCCGCCCGCCCTTTCCCGGCGCCGGCTCCGCGAGACGAATGCACAGACGACGGGCGCCCGCATTCCCAAGCCCACTTGGAGCCCTCCGGGGTTTCCGTGACTTCAAGGAGGCGCAAGATGCGGAAGCACCGACTCTTTTGCGTTGTCATCGCCGCGTTGCTCGGCACAGGCGCGTTCGCCACTCAGGGCACCGCGCAGAACGGGAGTGCATCGCACTCCGCACCACAGTTCACCTCGGCGCTCACAGCTGCCCGATTCGCAGCTGTCGCTCCGACAGTTCATACCCAGGGATTCGTGATTCGACCCGGGTCGACCCAACCCGTGGACACGCTCATCGCGCTGTCGGCGTTCCTCTCGCCGCTGCCACCGATCGTCGCCACCCCTCCTCCCCCTCCACCGCCACCACCACCGCCGCCGCCGAAGCCCGTGGTCACGACCACCACCACGACGGCACCTTCGGCACCGTCGCAGGGCGTGTGGTTGCGGCTGCGTGAGTGCGAGTCGAGCGACAATTACGCCGACAACACCGGCAACGGTTACTACGGCGCCTATCAGTTCAGCGAAGCGACATGGCAGTCCCTCGGCTACAGCGGGCTTCCTTCCGACGCACCGCCGGCCGAGCAGGACGCTGCCGCCCAGGAGCTGCAGGCCCGAAGTGGTTGGAGCCAGTGGCCGGTGTGCGCCCGCCGCCTCGGCCTCACCTGATCGTTCCGTCCCCTTGCGCCTCGCGCGACGCCCGCCGGGAAACAGCCGGCGGGCGTCGTCGCGTCAGACCCAAGCGTCAGATCACGGCGCGGGATCTTGCGCCGGGTCGAATCACGCCGTCAGGGTGTCGTCGAGCCAGTCGTAGACGACCTGCGCGCAGAGGCGAAGGTTGTTCGCCTGACAGTGCGCGTCGGCACCGTCGTCGACACCGAACGTCCGCACCGTCACGGGACCGGACACGCGTCCGGCGAACTCCTGGAGCTGTCGCGTCACCTCGGCGCCCTCGGCGTCGCCGGCGAGCGCGAGCGACGGACAGGCGATGTCCTCCACCGCGTCACCGAGACGGAAACCGTCGAGACGCTCGAGCCACTCGTGCAGCGAGCCCACACCGAAGCGGCGGCACACCGCGGCGATGCCCCACACCATCTGCGCGGGGAGCAGGTCCTCGGGGACGCCGGTGACGTCCTGGGGCCGGATGTCACTGCGCATGCGGAACACGTCGGGCCCGATCATCGCCTCCATGTAACGGAACAGGTCGACGATCGGGCTGTCGACCACGAGTGCGCCGATGCGCCGGTCGCGGGCGGCGGCGCGACTGGCGAAGTAGCCACCGAGGCTCATGCCGGCGAGCGCGACCCGATCCGGATCGCTGTCTGGCCGACCGAGGACGAAGTCGAGCACGGCGCCCACCGGCACCTCGTAGTCGGGCCGGAAGGCCATGTCCGGGTTGACCCGCATGCACCCGGTCTGGCCCGGTCCGTCGAACACGAGCACCTGCCATCCCCGGGTGGCACCGGGCGCCCCGAGCTGGAAGTAGAGCTCCTCGGCGCTCGAGTCGAAGCCGCCGAGCACGAGCAGGGTGCCCCGGGGCGGGCGCGGTGCACCCCCGGCCGGCAGCGGGCGCACCAGGTAACCGGGGAGGACCCCGTCTTCGAAGGGCACACTCACGATCTCGATGGGGGGGTCGAAGAGGCCCGCCGCGTCGGCGAAGCAGGCCTGGCTCCGCCGACCGTGCTCCGACATGGCCGCGGCGTCGGCTTCGGCGTAGTACTCGGCCGTGCGGTAATAGGTCGAGGCCCGCAGGAGGTGGTCCCGGCCGCTCACCTTGTGGCCGGCGGCCAGCGCCCGGCGGCCCGACGCCTCCACCCGCTCGGCCAGCGCCCCGAACACCCTCGTCCAGCTCCGGGTGTCGCCGTCGGTGATCATCGACGCCGCCGCCAGGCACTCCCCGACCGTGGAACCGCCGTAGTCGGCGACGCCGATGGCCCGGAGGAGCTGGTAGTCGAATTCGGCGTCGCGGAAGCCCGAGACCCGGGTGACGCTTCGGTTGAGCAGTGTTGAGGCGAATGCCACGGCGGGCTCCCGGCTGGGGCGGGCGGCGGCCCGCTGACGAGCGCACGATCCTAGGGGCCGACGACCTGGGAGAACGGAGCCGATCTCCGACGCCGGCCGATCGATATAACTCGCCGGGCACCCCTATCGTCTTGGGTGTGGCACGGCGGCCGCCCCGGCTTCGACCGGCGAGGGCTGCCGCCGCGACGTTGCTGGCGGTGGCTGTCCTCGTGCAGGCCTTCGTCTGGGGGGTCGTCCGCCCCACCGGCGACGGCGGCGCTCTGCTGCCCGGCCTCCGGGGGCTGTTCGGCCTGGGCTACGCCGCGCTCCTGGTGGCGGCCGAGCTGGGCGTGTGCGCTTGGTTCCGCATGGCCCGGGCGGCCGTGTGGGTGCTCGTCGGGGCGGCGCTCGTGGACCTCGTCTTCGTGTCGGCGGATCTCGCCGGCCTGCACTTCCGTAGCGGCGCCGCTGCCGCCCTCACGGCCGGCTTCGGGGCGCTCGTCCTCGCCGCTGGCGTCTTGAGCGGCCGCTTCGTCCCCCGCCGCGACACCGTCGACCCCGGGGTGCTGCGCGCCCGACCGGACCAGGCCGCCTGAGCTTGCACGGACGGTTGCACATGTCGTGTGATGACCCGGGTCCCCTCGTGGGCAGAGTTGTCTCCATCAACGCGTCGCCAACTACAGTGAAGGCACAACGAGCACAGAGAACGGTTCCATCACCACGATGAGCGCTTCCAAGAAAGTCCCCCGGGGTGCCGCCCCGCTGGTCGGTCTGCCGAGCGGGGCACTGCAGATGCTGACGAGGCCGGGCCCGATCACCAACCTGGTGTCGTTGTTCGAGCGCCGCTCCTACCGCGAGGCCGAGCTCGTGAGCGACGGCCTGCGCCTCCACTACGAGGTCCACGGCACGGGCGAGCAGGTCGTGGTCCTGCTCCACGGCATCCT
>DASRBM010000076.1:0-3117 GCA_035653635.1 Acidimicrobiales bacterium
AGCGCACACCGACCTGTGGTTCGAGCAGCAGCGGGTCGACATCGGTGAAGTTGGACAGCCGCGGCAGGCGCACCACGGCGACGTCGAGCATGTCGCCGGTCGCGGCGGGCGGCGTCACGTCGTGGCGACGTTCAAGCACCAGCGAGTCCTCGCCGTCGATCGCCGCCCCGGGCAGCATCGGTAGCACGCCGATGGTGGGCACCCCGGTCCGTCGCTCGAGGTCCGCCGGGCCGTCCCCGAGCAGCGCCGGGTCGCCGCGGAACTTGTTGAGCACGAAGGCGCGTACGACCGACCGCAATTCGGGCGGCAACATCCCCACGGTGCCGAACAACGAGGCGAACACGCCCCCGCGGTCGATGTCGCCCACGACGAGAGCGGGGAGG
The DNA here is from genome assembly GCA_035653635.1 of Acidimicrobiales bacterium. Lineage (GTDB taxonomy): Bacteria > Actinomycetota > Acidimicrobiia > Acidimicrobiales > UBA8190 > DASRBM01. Next base: position 384 of record DASRBM010000076.1, read on the forward strand.
CCCGCAGCGGCGGCGAGCGGCAGGTTGACGATGTCGCCGGCGAGGAGATTGATCTCCGCGGGGCTGCCCGCACCTTCGGCGATCACGACGTCGAAGCGGCTGCGCAGCTCCTGAAGGCAGCCGAGCACCGTCGCGAACAACTGCGGCTTCATCGATTCGTACGCCACCGCGTCGCGCTCGTCGACCGGTGCACCGAGGAGGACGACCTGCGCGCTGCGGTCGCCGGTCGGCTTGAGGAGCACGGGGTTCATGACCGGTTCCGGGTCGATGCCCGCCGCCATGGCCTGCGCCGCCTGCGCCCGGCCGATCTCGTGGCCCGAGGGCGTCACGAACGAATTGAGCGCCATGTTCTGCGCCTTGAAGGGGGCGACCTTCACCCGTTGGCGAGCGAGCAGCCGGCACAGGCCGGCGACGACGAAGCTCTTCCCGGCGTCGCTCGACGTCCCGCACACCAGCATGCCGCCTCGCACGGGCCGTACGGTAGACGGATCGAGGGGCCGGGCCGTCGGGGCCCCGTGCGGTGCCGTCAGCCGCGGAACAGGTCGGGGAACGACGTCGCCGCCAGCGAGCGGAAGCCGTCGCGCCACGACACCGCCGGACTCCACCCGAGGGCGAGGAGCTTCGACGGGTCCACCGGGTTGGGTGGCACGCACGCGGTCGTCACCTGCAGCGGGATCTCGACGCCGGTGAGCTTCGTGAGCTCGGCAGTCCACTCCTCGATGCTCACCTGTTCCGGGCTGCACCAGTTGTAGACGGGGGGAACGACGTCGGCCTCGGCCAGAAGGTACGGCAGGCTGCTCAGGAGGTCGTCGTCGTGCAGGAAGTTGTGGAGGTTCGGCCCGTCGGGATGGACGGCCGTCGGGATGCCGGCCTGGGCCAGCTGCACCATGATCTTGGGCCAGCCGTGCGTGGGCCCGTACGGCACGTCGAGGCGGGCGATGACCGTCGGCACGCCGAAGCGCCGTGCCGCGTAGCGCGCGGCGGACTCGGCCGCGATCTTCGAGATCGAGTACGTGGGCAGGAATCCCATCGGCCGGTGGTTGTCGCCGAGCGGGTCGGTCTCGACGTGCGGCACCAGCCCGTTGGGCTCGTACACGCCGCAGGTCGAACAGTGCAGGAACGCCTCGACGCCCGCCGCCTTCTCGACGAGGAATGCCGTCCCCTCGGCGTTGGCGGCGAGGGCGCGCCCGAAGTCGCGCTCCTTCGACACGGCCATGTGGATGACGTAGTCCAGTCCGTCGGGGACCTCGTCGAGCCGGGCCGCCTCGAGATCGATCGACACGGGCACGACACCGCTCGCGGCGACCGACTCCTTCGCCGCCGGGTCGGCGAACCGGCTGGCGCCGTACACGGTGTTGCCGGCGGCCACGAGGCTCCGCGCCAGGGGGCCGGCCACCTGCCCCGTGATGCCGGTGACGAGGATCCGCTTGCCGGTGATCGGTGCCGCGCTCATCTGGGCCCTCCGACACGTCCACCTTCGACTCTGCGCCAGGCCGGCATGAGGCCCTCCTCGATCGGGCCGTCACGCTAGTGGGCGGCGGCTGCCGCCACCCAGCCCCGGCGACGAGGCGCTCCCTACTCCTGGGCCTCGCGCGCCAGGCCGTAGAGGAGCTGCAGGAAGTCGCTCACCCGGGCGACGGCCGACACCGTCACCACCGCGCTCGTCAGGTTCGGCACGGCCACCCGGCCGACCACCAACGCGGTGGCGATCCACTGCGCGGCGCAGAAGGGACAGGTGATGAGCTCGCCCACCGCATGCCGCAGTCCGTGCCCGATCACCTCTTCGTTGACCTCGCCCTCGCCGGCCGGCTCCTCGAAGCGGGTGAAGGGGACCCGCAGCACCGATGTCACCGAGTCCTTCGTCACGAGGCGGCTCAGGTGGGCGGTGGCCAGACCCATGAGGGCGACTTCCTTCACGGTGACGGTCGGCAGATCGCGGCGCTTGCGGCGCAGGGCGAGGGTGCTGAGGCCGGTGACGGTGCCGTAGACGGCGAGCAGCGCCGCGTACCCGACGAGCGGTCGAGGGTCCTCCGCCACCGCCGCGGCGACGTGCGACTCGTGGGCGTGGCGGGCGGCGACGCGCTCGGCGAGCGAGGCGGGGACGAGCACCCCGGGGCCATACCCGGCACCGCTTGGGCGGTAACGAGCGAGGCGGGTCGTGCGGACCGGCGGTTCAGGAGAAACGGGCGGCGAGCTGCCCGCAGGCGGCGTCGATGTCCACGCCGCGGGTGTCGCGCACGGTGACGTTGACCCCGCTCCGGCGCAGGGCGCAGGTGAAGCGCTCCACGCCGGCCGCGTCCGTGCCGCGCACGGCGTAGCCGGGGGTCGGGTTGAGCGGGATCACGTTCACATGCGCCCGCAGGGGCCGGGCGAAGGCGGCGAGCTCGTCGACGTCGCTGGCGCGGTCGTTGACGCCGTCGATGAGGGCCCACTCGATCGACAGCCGGCGCCCGGTCGCCTCCACGTAGCGCCCGCAGGCGTCGGCCAGCACGGCCAAGGGGTAGCGGCGGTTCACCGGGACGAGCTCGTTGCGCAGGTCGTCATTGGCCGCGTGCAGCGACACGGCCAGGTTGACCGGCAACCGTTCCTCGGCGAGGCGGCGGATGCCGGGCACGATCCCCACCGTCGACACCGTGAGATGGCGGGCCGACAACCCGAGGTCGCCGTGCAGCCGCCCGATCGCCGTCATGAGGTTGTCGTAGTTGGCGAGCGGCTCGCCCATGCCCATGAACAC
>DASRBM010000077.1:0-2130 GCA_035653635.1 Acidimicrobiales bacterium
CCCACGCCGATGACCCTCGCCGCGCTGCGGGTCGGCGGCGGACTGGTTCTCCTCTATCTGGTCTCGCTGGCGTTCGGCCTGTTCGTCGTCATCGACTCCGCTCGCCGGCCGAGCTGGCAGTGGCGGCAGGCGCGGTCGAACAAGGTCATGTGGATGATCTTCGAGATCATCACGCTCGCCGGGTTCCTGTGCGTCGTCGTCGGCGTGCTCTACATGACCGTCGTGCGCCCGAGGTTGATCGCGGCGGAGCGCAGCGGACCCCGTCCCATGGACGCGCCGTGGGGCGGCTACGGCGCCCAGAGCTACGCCGGCCAGCAGCCCTATCCGGGACAGGCGGCCTACGGCCAGCCCGGAAGCCCGTGGTCGGGACAGGCACCGCCCCCGCCGGCACCGGGGTGGGCGCCGCCGAGCACCACGCAGCCGGGCGCGACGTCACCGGGTGCCTCCGAGCCGAGCGGACAGACGACCTCCCCGGAGAGCGGCGGCCCGCCCCTGTACCCGCCGACCGCTCAGGCGCCGCCTCCGTATGTGGCGCCTCCGCCGACCGAGGCGCCGCCCTTCGGCTGGTACGCCGATCCGAGCGGTCGGCACGAGCTCCGCTACTGGGACGGCACCCGCTGGACGGAGTACGTGTCCGACGGCGGCACGCAGAGCACCGAACCGCTCCCCTTCTGAGCCGGCGGCACGCGGCCGCCTGTGGAGCCGGCGCGACAGCCGCGTCGTCAGGCGCTCGCCCGGCGCCGGCTCCGGCCGGCGGCTGATCGGCCCGTCCCCGCGGCCAGCCGGCTCAGGCGGGCGACGAGCACCTGCAGCACCGTCTCGTCGGGGAGTCCGCTGCGGCCGCGCACGTCGAGATCGGCGTCGGCGAGGAGCGTCACCGCCCGTCCGATGCGTCCGGCGCCCAGACGCCGCCCCTGCTCGAGCGCCTTCTTCGCCGGGTACACGCTGCGGGCGCCGATGTGGGCGGCCGCCTCCTCGGGGGTCGTGATCCCGGCACCGTCGAGGCGGAGCATGGCCTCGAAGTGGCGGTGCAGGGAGGCGAGGACCTGGAGCGGATGCTGGCCGCTGGCGCCGAGGAGCCGGTCGAGCGCCCGCAGGGCGCCGACGTCGTCGCCCGCGTCGATCGCGTCGGTCAGGTCCCACGGCGCCACCGCGCCCGCTTCGCCGAGGAAGGGCGCGAGCTTCTCCTCGTCCACCGCGGCCCCTTCGCCGTAGGCGGAGGCGAGCGTCTGCAGCAGTCCCTGCAAGCGCCCGAGGTCGCCGCCGAGGTGCTCTCCGACGAGGGCGGTGGCCCTGGCGTCGAGGCGCACCGGCCCCTTGCGGACCTGATCCGCGACCCACTGGCCCCGGGCCCTCCCCGAGCCCACCGAGCTGTCGACGGCGCCACCGAGCTTGTCGGCCGCCTTCACCAGGGCGGCGGGGATGGTGCCACCTCCGGCCACGAGCACGAGGGCCACCCCCGGCACGGGATCGGCGAGACAGCTCGCGATGCGCGCCGCGTCCGCCGCCACCAGCCGGCCTGCCTCGCGCACCACCACCACCCGGCGGTCGGTGATGAAGGGCGGCGTGGCCAGCGCGTCGACGACCGCCCCGGGATCGATGTCGGCTCCAGCCGCGCCGTGCTCCTCCACCACGGTGGCGGCGTCGCGCCCGTCGACCAGGCCGGCCACGAGCTGCTGCACGGCTTGGGCGAGAAGGGCCGGGTCCTCGCCCCGCACCACGTAGGCGGCACGCAGGTCGCTCACGGCACGGTCGGGGGATCGGCTGCCATCACGGCCGCCAGGGTGTCACAGGCGCGGCGGGACCGGGCCACGTCGTGGACCCGGACGACCCGGCAGCCGAGCGCCACACCGATGGCGGTGGCAGCGAGCGAGGCGTCGGCCCGCTGGTCGATGTCGAGCCCGAGCACCGCGCCGAGGAACGTCTTGTTGGAGGCGGATAGCAGGAGCGGTACGCCGAGATCGGCGAGCATCGCCGACGCCCGCAGGAGCTCCAGGGACTGTGGGGCCGTCTTCCCCAGATCGAGACCGGCATCGACGACGATCTTGTCGTCGGGCAGGCCGGCCGCACGGGCCCACGCGACCCGCTCGACGAGGAACTCGCGCACGGCGACGACGACGTCGTCGTAGT
>DASRBM010000078.1:0-2877 GCA_035653635.1 Acidimicrobiales bacterium
CAGCGTGCCGCACCCGTAGCCGATCCAGGCGTTGCTGCGCACGGCGGAGAGGGCACGACGACCCCAGCCCTCCTCGGCCGTCCCCGAGGAGAAGAACACGAGCTGATAGGGCACGAGCATCGACCCGACCTGGGCCACGGCCACGTAGGCGAAGGCGGCCGGGTGATGACCCGGTGGCACGAAGAGCGCCCCCGGACGCGGCCACGGGACGCGGCCGGTGCCGAGCGCCACCACCACGACGGCCATGGTCAGGCCGGCCAGGCCGAGGACGCGCTCGGCCCGGGAGAACGACACGCCGACGACTGCGGCCGCCAGCGCCACGGCGACGGGTAGCGCCCACACACGCGGATCGCTCCCGGTCAGGTAGCCCCCCAACTGGCCGATGCCCCCGACCTCCGCCGCGCACGTCATCACCGTGAGGAGGACGGACGCGAGCAGGTTCGCCCTGGCCAGGCGCGGGGGCAGGCCCTCGACCACCACCTCGAAGCCCGAGCTGCCCGACACGGCCGCCACCCGTCCGGCCATCTCGCTGTAGAGCGCGACGATCAGCCCCGACACGAGGAGCAGGGGCAGCAAGGTGAGCCCGTAGGCGGCACCGGCCTGGGGGTTCGCCACCAGGTTGCCCACGTCGACCAGGCCGCCGATGGCGGTGAGGAGGCCCAGGGTCACCGCGGCGGTGGGCCGGGCGGGCCCCTGCGGCCTGTCCTCGGAGGCAGGCCCGGGCATGGCGGGACTATGCCCCGCCCGTCCCCCGGTCCCCCGCTCCTCGGCCCCCAGACCGGGAGCTCGGGCGAAAAAAAAGCCGCCCCCGGCGGGCTCCGCAGGAACGGGCAAAGCCCGTCCATCCCCGCCGGGGACGGCCACGAGTACGTCCTAGGTGGGCGGCACTCCGGACGTACCCTTCAGGGGCTCTGCCGGTCACGCGGCATCCGCCCCCAGGGATCAAGCATGTGCGCTCGCCGTCCGGCCGGGCAGGGCCGAAGGTCCCGACATCCCCACCCTTCGCCCCGGTCGACGCGCACGGAGCGGTCTGGACGCGAGACGGCCGGGGATCTGCACTACAAACACGGCCATGCGGACCGTGGTCGTCACCGGATCGGCGTCGGGGATCGGTGCGGCGGTCGTCCGCCGCCTGGAGGAGTCCGGTGCCACGGTCGTCGGCGTCGACCTCCACGACGCCCTGGTGACCGCAGATCTGTCCACCGAGTCGGGACGCACCGAGGCCGTCGCCCGGGCCGCCGAGCGCGGCGGTGGCCGGGTCGACGCCGTGGTCGCCTGTGCCGGCCTCGGTCCCCAGGTGGCTCCCGCCGGGCTCCTCGTCCGGGTCAATTACTTCGGCGCCCTGGCCGTGCTCGACGGCCTGCTGCCGGCCATGGTGCGGGCGGCGTCGGAGGGCTACTCGCCGGCGGCCGTCGCCATCAGCTCCAACTCCGCGGGCATCACCCCGGCGAACGGCGAGCTCCTCGGGGCGCTGGCCGACCACGACGAGGCGCGCGCCGCGGCCGTTGCCGACCGGCTCGACGGCGCCACGGTCTACGGCATGACCAAGCTGGCGCTCGCCCGTGCCGTGCGCCGGCGGGCGAAGCAGTGGGGCGAGGACGGCGTGCGGCTCAACGCGGTGGCTCCCGGACCGGTGGAGACGCCGCTGCTCCAAGGAGGGCTCGACGACCCGGTGCTCGGTCCGCTCATCTCGGCGCTGCCGGTGCCCCTCGGCCGCCGGGCGTCACCAGAGGAGATCGCCGGTGCCGTCGCCTTCCTCCTCGACCCCGGCAACGGCTTCGTCCACGGGTCGATCCTCTTCGTGGACGGCGGCAGCGACGCCCTGCTCCGCCCCGACGTCGTCTGACCGGAGCCGGGACCGCCTCAGTCGTCGCGCACCGGTCGGCTGCGCTCGCGCTTGCGGGCCCCCTGCCGGCGCTTCTGCTCGACCCGGCGTACCTTCGCCGCCCGCGACGGTTTCGTCGCCACCCGGGGCCGTTCCACCCGCAGCGCCTCGGCCAGCCGGTCGGCCAGCCTTTCGAGCGCGAGCGCCCGGTTGCGGCTCTGGGATCGCTCGTCGCCCGCGCCCACCCTGACGACGGGCCCGAGCCGCTCGAGCAGTCGCGCCCGCTGGCGCGGACCGAGCGCCTCGGAGGCTTCCACGTCGAAGCGCAGCTCCACCCGGGTGCTCGAGCGGTTGGCGTGCTGGCCACCGGGCCCACCGCTCGTCGTGAACCGCCACTCGAGCTCGTGCTCGGGAATGACGAGCCCCCGGTTGACCCGCAGCCCCTCGGTCACCGCCGACTCCCGGTCACTTCGGGTCCACCGTCATCGGGGCGCCTCGACCACCGGGTTCTCGAGGACGCCGATCCGATCGATCTCGATGCGCACCGTGTCGCCCGGCCGGAGCCAGCGCGGCGGGTCGAAGCCGGCGCCGACGCCGGGCGGGGTGCCGGTCGAGACCACGTCCCCCGGCTCCAGCGTGCAGGCGGTGGACAGCAGCGCGATCTGCTCGGCCACCCCGAAGATCATGTCGGCCGTGCTGCCCTGCTGGCGCAGCTCTCCGTTCACCCAGGTGCGCAGCGTCATGTCCTGCGGGTCTCCGGCCTCGTCCGGCGTGACCAGGCAGGGGCCGAGCGGACCGTGCGAGTCGAACGACTTGCCGAGCGTCCACGTGGGTGTGCGCCACTGCCAGTCGCGCACGCTCACGTCGTTCATGACGGTGAACCCGGCGATCACCGACAGGGCGTCGGCCACCGGCACCTGCCGGCACCGCCGGGCGATCACGAAGGCGAGCTCGCCCTCGTAGTCGACCATGTCGGAGACGGCCGGCATCTCGACGGGCGCTCCCGGCCCCACGACACAGGTCCGCTGCTTGTTGAACCAGACCTGGTGCTC
>DASRBM010000079.1:0-2217 GCA_035653635.1 Acidimicrobiales bacterium
CGCTACCAGAGCGCCGACGAGATGGAGGCCGACCTCGAGCGCGTCGCCCGCGGCCTACCGGTCGCGGCGACCACGGCCGAATCGGCGACGCAGGTGCTGCGCCGGCCGGCTCCCGCACCGGCCGACGCCACGGTGGTCGCGCCGGCGCGTGGACGGGCGGCCGTCCCACCGCCGCCGGTCGTGGAGGAAGAGCGCGCGGAGGCCGCCCCCGGGCGGGAGCGGCCGCTCTGGCCGTGGCTCGTCGCGCTCCTGTTCGTGGTCGCGGCGGCGGTCGCCGGCTTCTTCGTCTGGCGCGACCTCTCCGGCTCGACCCCGCAGGTGCCGGTCGGGCTCTACCAGGGCGAGCCGGTCGCGCAGGCGAAGCGCCAGATCGTCGCGGCCCACCTGCAGGCGACGGTGAAGCCCGCTCCGAGCGAGCGCTACAGGCCGGGCATCGTGTCCGCCCAGGCCCCGCAGGCTGGCTCGCACCTCGCGCGCGGCGACACGGTCACGATCTGGGTCTCGACCGGGCCGCCCAAGGTGGCGGTGCCGACGGTCAAGGGCCAGACATGGCCGCAGGCGCAGCAAGCCCTGAGGGCGAAGGGGCTGAAGCCGGTGGAACGGATCGTCCCGGGCGCGACGAAGGGCGAGGTGACGGCGACCGAGCCGCCCGCGGGTACCCGAGTGGCGAAGGGCTCGACGGTGCGGGTGAACGTCATGAGCGGCCCGGTGAAGGCGAGCGTGCCGAACGTCGTCGGCCAGAGCCTGTCCCAGGCGATCGCCGCGCTGCACGCCGACGGCTTCAACGTCAACGTCGCCGGCACCGTGAACAGCACCCAGCCGCAGAATACGGTCGTCTCGCAACGACCGCAGCCCGGCGCGTCGATTCCAAAGGGCTCCACGGTGAACATCACGCTCTCCAACGGGCCGCCGCAGGTGCAGGTGCCGGACGTCGTCACCTACACCTCGCAGTACGCCGTCCAGGTGCTGGAGAAGGCGGGGTTCAAGGTCGACCAGCAGTACCAGACCGTCACCGATCCGACCCAGGACAACATCGTCCAATCCCAGAACCCGCAGGGAGGGACGCGCGCCGCCCAGGGCTCGACGGTGACGATCACGATCGGCCAGTACTCGTCCGGGCCCCCGCCGACGGGCACCACGACCACGACCGGGTGAGGTCGCCCGGCCGCCGTCTGCGCGTGGCCGTCCTCGCGGGCGGCCGCTCGAGCGAGCACGAGATCTCCCTTGCCTCCGCGCAGTCGGTGGTCGCGGCGCTCGACCCCGCTCGCTACGACGTCCTCGAGATCGCGATCGGTCGGGACGGCCGGTGGACGTTGCAGAGCGGCCGCGCTCTCGACACGATCGCTGCACCAAGCCGCGAGCCTTCCGGCACGGTGGCTGCCACCGTGCCGGAAGGATCACGAGCCGCGGAGCCGCTTCCGGAGGCGGCGCCGGCCGCCGGAGCGCGAGCCGCGACCGCGCCGCTGGAGGGGCGGCGCCCGGCGGAGACGCTGCCGGTTCCGGCCGGCGGCGGAACGCTCGAGGCCCTGGCGGCGGTCGACGTCGTGCTCCCCATCCTGCACGGCCCGTTCGGCGAGGACGGCACGGTGCAGGGCCTGCTCGAGCTGGCGGGCGTGCCATACGTCGGAGCGGGCGTCGCCGCCTCCGCGCTCGCCATGGACAAGGACCTGTTCAAGAAGGTGATGCGCGACAGCGGCATCCCCGTCGCCGCCCACCACGCGATCCGGCTCGGCGACCCGATCGAGAACCCGTTCGGCTACCCCGTGTTCGTCAAGCCGGCGCGGCTCGGTTCCTCGGTCGGGATCACGAAGGTGCACGACGAGTCCGAGCTCCGGCCCGCCGTCGAGCTCGCCTTCCGGCACGACGACAAGGTGCTCGTGGAGGAGTTCGTGCCCGGGATCGAGGTCGAGGTGGGGGTGCTGGGTAACCGGGTGCCGCCGCCGACGGCCTCGCTGCCCGGCCAGATCGACACGCTCGGGCACGAGTGGTACGACTACGCCTCGAAGTACGAGGAGGGCGGCATGGCGCTCCACGTGCCGCCACCCGGGCTGCCGCAGGAGACCGTCGAGCTCCTGCAGCGCCGCGCGGTGGAGTCCTTCGTCGCCTGCGAGTGCGAGGGCCTCGCCCGGGTCGACTTCTTCGTCCGCGAGCGGGACGGCGAGGTGATCCTCAACGAGCTGAACACGATGCCGGGCTTCACGGCGACGAGCGTCTGGG
>DASRBM010000080.1:0-2921 GCA_035653635.1 Acidimicrobiales bacterium
ATGGGCAGAGCATTCCATCGGCCTGACGGAGATGTCACGTCCTGCCTGCCCGCAGTAGGGTTCGCGCCGTGAGCGCGGAGACGGCAAACGGGAAGGCGGGGACGGCCAAGCAGATCCCCGTGGTCGACTATCTCGTCCTCGACGGTGAGCCCCATCTCGAGGCCCATGCCTGCACGGGGTGCGGCGCGCTGTTCTTCGACCGGCGCAACGCCTGCGCCCGGTGCGGCAAGACCGAGTTCGGGCGCAAGGCCCTCGGGACCACAGGCGTCCTTCGCTCCTACACGATCATCCAGCGTGCGGCGCCGGGCGTGCCGGTGCCGTACGTGTCGGGCGTGGTCGAGCTCGACGGGGGCGGCGTGGTGAAGGCCAACGTGGTCGACGCCGGCACCGATCCCGAAAAGATCGAGCTCGGCATGCGCCTCAAGATGACCACGTTCGCGTGTGGCACCGACGCCGACGGGACCGAGGCCGTCGCCTTCGGCTTCGTGCCCGCCTGAGCCGATTCCGGTCCCAGTCGATCCAGTGGATCCCAGTCGATCCCGAACTGCAGCACAGGAGGCCGCACCATGAGTGAGAACGTCTGGATCATCGGGGCCTCCATGACCAGGTTCGGGCGCTACCCCGACAAGGACACCATGGACCTGGCCTCCGAGGTGTCGCTCGACGCCATGGCCGACTCGCAGACCACCATCCACGACATGCAGCTCCTCGCCGTCGGCTGCATGTTCGAGGCCATGGCCTCCACCGGCCAGCGCCTGCAGAAGCAGATCGGCCAGACCGGGATCCCCGTCTACAACGTGACCAACGCCTGTGCGACCGGCGCCACCGCGGTGCGTACGGCGATCCTCTCGATCAAGGCGGGCGAGTCCGACATGGCCCTGGCCGTCGGCGTCGAGAAGATGGGGAAGTCGGGGCTGCTCGGTCCGGCCGGCCAGGAGCGGGCCAAGCCGCAGGCCTACGAGCCCTCGGGGCGCTTCGGCTCGGTCATGCCGGTCGAGGGGATCCTCGGCACCGGCCTCATGCCCGGCGTGTTCGCCCAGGCCGGCATGGAGTACGCCTCACGCCACGACGGGGTCGGCTTCGAGCAGTTCGCCAAGGTGGCCGAGAAGAACCACGCTCACTCCACGCTCAACCCGCTCGCGCAGTACCAGAAGGCGTTCTCCCTCGAGGAGGTCATGGCCGCCGACATGGTGGCCTACCCGAACACCCTCCTCATGTGCTGCCCGACCGGTGACGGCGCCGCCGCCGTCGTCCTCTGCTCGGACGCGAAGCTGAAGACGCTCGACCCCGACGTCCGACGCCGGGCGGTGAAGATCTCGGCTTCGGTCATGACCTCGGACCCCTACGTGGAGTCCGACACGGCCCAGCCCGACGTGTCGACGCTGACGAAGCTCGCCGCCGCGCAGGCCTATGAGCAGGCGGGCCTCGGGCCGAGCGATCTCGACCTCGTCGAGCTCCACGACTGCTTCGCCACGGCCGAGCTCATCCACTACGAGAACCTGCAGCTGTGCGAGCCGGGTGCGGCCGGCGCCTTCATCGACAAGCGCGGTCCCTGGCGCGACGGGCAGACGCCGGTGAACGTCTCCGGTGGCCTCATCTCGAAGGGGCACCCCATCGGGGCGACGGGCGTCGCCAACATCTACGAGGTGGCGACGCACCTGCGGGGCGAGGCGGGCGACCGCCAGATCGACAACGCCAAGGTCGGTCTCACGCACGTCATCGGGCTCGGATCCGCCTGCGCCGTGCACATCCTCGAGCGCGCCGCCTCCTGATCCGCCCGGCCGTGTGGGGCGCGGTCGTGACGAGGACGTGGCTGTGACGGCGCCGGCACCGCTGATCGCCATCGGCCCCGTGTCGGCGCCGTTCGTGGTCGACGCGGTGGAGCAGGGCGGCGGCCGCGTGGTCGAGCTGGCCGACGCCGACGCCCTCGTCTGGATGAACCCCGGCGACGCCGATGGGCTCCGGGCGGCCATCGCCGCCAGGCCCGGCCTGCGGTGGGTGCAGCTGCCTCTCGCCGGCATCGAGAAGGTGGTCGAGGCCGGCATCCTCGACCACGACCGCCTCTGGACGTCGGCCAAGGGCTCCTACGCCGAGCCCGTCGCCGAGCACGCGCTGGCGCTGGCCCTGGCCGGGCTGCGCCACCTGCCCGAGCGGATCACGGCCACGTCGTGGGGCACCCCCGCCGGCACCAGCCTGTACGACCGCGACGTCGTCATCCTCGGCGCCGGCGGCATCGCCGTCACCCTTCTCGAGCTCCTGGCCCCGTTCCGGACCCGGGCCACGGTGGTACGTCGCTCCGACACGGCGGTGCCGGGCGCGAGGGCGACCGTGGGCCCCGACCGGTTGCTCGAGGTGATCCCTGGCGCCCTGGTCGTGTTCGTGGCCGCCGCGCTGACGCCGGCCACCATCGGCATCATCGCGGCGAAGGAGCTCGCCGCCATGGACGACGGGAGCTGGCTCGTGAACGTGGGCCGGGGTCGTCACGTCGACACCGACGCGCTCGTGGCCGCCCTTTCGGACCGCCCGATCGGCGCCGCCCTCGACGTCACCGACCCCGAACCGCTCCCCGACGGCCATCCGCTGTGGACGCTCCCCAATTGCATCATCACGCCCCACACGGCCGACACGATCGAGATGGTCATCCCGCTGCTGTCCGAGCGGATCCGGACCAATGTCGCCCGATTCGGTGCCGGCGAGTCGCTCGTCGGCGTCGTGGACACCCACGCCGGGTACTGACCGCAGCGACTCGGCGAGTCGGCCGCCTCAGTGGCGGGCTGCGACCTCGAACAAGCTGGCGAGGCCCCCGAGCGCCCGCAGCAGGTCGTTCAGGTGCGTGCAGGATCGGATGTCCGTGAGGGTCTCCGGCACGGCGTTGGCCAGGGCGGCGACCGGCTGGCCCGCCAGGTCGCCGACGTGGTCCG
>DASRBM010000081.1:0-4210 GCA_035653635.1 Acidimicrobiales bacterium
CGGCGTCGATGAGGCCGCTCAGTCCGTGCGTCTCGTAGACCGACTGCTTGCGTCCCACGAACTGCACGATCTCCCACAGTCGTCCCCTGGTGAAGACGATGTTGTCGCGCGCGGTGAGCCAGGCCCGGCGGATGCGCTCCACGTTGGCGAGGGTCGAGCCGTGGGCGTAGGCCGCTCCGTTGAGGGCGCCGACCGAACTGCCGAGGACGAGGTCGGCGTGGATGCCGTGCTCGACCAGAGCCCGCAACGCGCCCACCTGCACCGCGCCGAGCGTGCCGCCGCCGGAAAGGACGAAGGCGACCCGACGCGGTCGGGAGAGCGTGCGCCTGCGCCGGGCGCGATACAGACGGCCCTGCGCGCCGAACGCGGGCAGATCGACCGCCTCCCACCACCGGCGGCCGTACGAGACGGGCGCCGTTTCCTCCGGCCGTCCCATGGGCGCTCCTCCCCCCCCGCTGGACAGGGCCGGTCGCCCGGCCCGCCGCCCACGACTGAAGCCTATGGGCGTTGTTCTGTTGTCGGCATCCCGTTGCCGGTATTGAGGATTTTCCCGGCCCGGCGATGCCGTCGTGCCTGCAAGAGACCCGGAAACCGGTCGCCGACCGGCCGGCTGCCCAGCTCGACTCGTCGCACCCAGCCCGCCGGCGCCACAAGGGCTCCCCCACGCCCCAACCCCTTGCAGGGGGTTATGAAGCTCGCCCGACGGCCCGCTTCGATGCCTACGACGGGCGGTGCCGGCGGAGGTGCTCCTTGCCGGCGGCCGACACGGCCACGAGCTGCCCCGCCCCGGCCGCGACCGAACGGATGAGGAACCCGCGGGCGTTCGCCTCTTCCCACACGTCGAGGCGGGGGCACGAGGTGCGCCAGGCGTCGAGCACCTCGTCGTAGGGGCGCAGCGCAGGGCCGATCCACTCGAGAAGATCGAGGACGAGGGAGTCGACGACGGCGTCGGCCACGGCACCTCCTGCGAGACGCGGACGCGGCGACGAGGTTAGCGGCGCGCTCAGCCGCGGCGCACCGCGTACCGGAGGTAGACGGTGCCGTTACCGAAGCTCCGGGCCTCCACCTGCTCGAGCGCGAACCGGACGTCGGGCGGGAACACCGCTTTGCCGCCACCGACGAGGACGGGCACGGAGAAGAGGTGGATCTCGTCGACCAGCCCGGCCCGCAGCGCCTCGGCGGCGAGCCCGGGACCGCCGACGGTCAGGTCATGAGACGAGGCCTCCTTGAGACGGGCCACCATCTCCGGGTCGAAGCGCCGCTCCAGTCGCGTCTTCGCCGTCGTCGACCCGGCCAGCGTCGTGGAGAAGACGATCTTGTCGGCGGCCTGCCAGATGGCGGCGTAGTCGCCCGAGAGAGGGTCGTCGCTGTCCGGGTCGACCGACTCCCAGAAGCGCATCGTCTCGTACATGCGCCGCCCGTACAGGTAGGTGCCGACGGAACGCTCGAGCTCGTTGACGAAACGGTGGACCTCGGTGTCGGGAGCGGCCCACTCGAAGCTTCCCTGGGCGTCCTCGATGAAGCGGTCGAGCGAGGCGATGGCCGCGTAGACGAGCCTGCCCATGGAAAAGCGGTCGGCGCTTCCGCTCAGACGAGCCCGTCGTCGCCCTGGGCCGAGGGCGGGACCCGCATGCTCAAGAGCGCCACCAAAGCCGACAGCAGCATGAGCGAGGCGGCGATCATGAGGGCGAGGTCGAGGCCGCGCCCGAAGGCGGCGTAGGCGGCGTTCACGATCTTGTTGATGATGGCGTTGAGCTGGGCGCTGCCTCCGACCGACTTGGCCGCCGAGGAATTGAAGGTGCCGGTGGTGACGGCCGTGATCACGAGGTTCTGGAACTGCTTGGGAATGCCGATGGCCGACAACCGCTGGATGAGATAGACGGTCAGCTGCCCGTTGACGATGCTGCCGAGGATGGCGACCCCGGCCACGGCCCCGAGCTCGCGGCTGGTGTTCGTCATCGACGCGGCCATGCCCGAGTGCTCCTGGGGGATGACCGACATGGCCGACGAGGTGACCGGCACCACGGCGATGCCGAATCCGATGCCGGCGAGCGCCATGGTCCAGCCGATCTCGAGGAGACCCGGGTTGGTGCCGAGGCGGATGTCGGTGAGGAGCACCCCAACCCCGGCAAGGGCGCAGCCCACGGCCATCGGGATGCGGGGTCCGGTCGCCGCCACCCACCGGCCGGTGAAGATCGAGGCGATGACCATGCCGGCGGCCATGGGGAGGAAGTCGACGGCGGTGGTGTACGCCGACACCTGGGCGACGGCCTGCAGGTAGAGGGCGACGAAGAAGAAGATGGCGAAGGTGGAGAAGTACGTCGAGAAGGCGACGAAGTTGGACCCGCCGAAGGCCGGTCTTCGGAAGTAGGTGAGGTTGAGCACCGGGTTGGCGGCCCGGCGTTCGTAGTGGAAGAAGCTCACGGCCGAGGCGAAGGAGAGGGCGTAGAGAAGGATCACCCACCAGGTGGCGTAGCCCGACGTCTCTCCGGCGATGGTGGCGAAGGAGGCGGTGGCGAGGGCGGCGGCCCCGAAGGCGAAGCCGAAGACGTCGAGGCGCTTGTCGACCGGGTCCGACGTCTCGGGGAGAGTGACGGCCGCGCCGACGAGGGCCACCAGCCCGAAGAAGAGGTTGAACCAGAACACCGCCCGCCAGGACCACACCCCGGCGAGCACGCCGCCGACGACCGGTCCGAGGGCGAGGGCGAGGCCGGACACGGCTCCCCACACGCCGTACGCCCGGGCCCGCTCGCGGCGGTCCGGATAGAGCTGACGGATCATCGACAGCGTCCCCGGCTCCGACGCGGCGGCGCCGAGGCCCATGACGGCGCGCCCGGCGATGAGCACGTGCACGCTCGGCGCCACCGCGGCCATGACCGATCCGGCGCAGAACACGGCCACACCGGCGAGCATGATCTTCTTGCGCCCGAAGAGGTCGCCCAGGGTGCCGAAGGTGAGCATCAGGCTGGCGAAGACCAGCGCGTAGCCGTTCACCACCCACTGCAGGGACGACACCCCTGCGTGCAGATTGCTCTGCACGTCGGCCAGCACCACGCTGACGATGGTGTTGTCGAGGAAGGTGAGGAAGAGGACGAACGACAGCGTGGCCAGGGCGGCATGGGGGCGACGGGCTGGACCCGCACTGGCCACCGGCGTCGTCGACATGGTCGCCATCGTTGTCGCTCCCGACCGGCGGCGGGTGGCTTTCGGCCCGCCGCCGAACCCGCCGGCCGGCACCGGGCGCCGGACGGCGAACCAGATCTACCCGGGCCGACCCCCACGCAAGCGGGCGGTCACCTCGTCGGTGAGCGAACGAAGGGCCTCGGTGTGCTCCACCGCCGGCGCCGGGCCGGGTTCGAGCGCCCGCAGTTCGTCGGGCAACTGCTCCAGGTCGGCCTCGAAGCGCCAGCGGGCTTCGTCGAGTGCGGTGGACGCAGTCCCGGAAGGGAAGAGCCGGGCTCCTTGGGCCATGACCGGCTGCAGCAGCGCCTCGGCGCCGGGCGGGACCGGCTCGTCGGCGAGTCCCAGACAGTCCGACATCCCCGGACGGCGGAAGACCTGCTTGGCGCCGGGCAGGCTCACCTTCCCGGCCGAGAGCTTCATCGCCGGTTCCCCGGCGTAGGCCACGAGCTTGTAGGCACTGTCGAGCACCGGCGCGTCGGCCGACACGCCGAGCTTGGTGCCGATCCCGAACGCGTCGATCGGCGCGCCGCTCGCCACGAGGCGGGCCACGTCGTGCTCATCGAGTCCACCCGACACGTAGATCCGGACACGGGTGAGACCGGCCTCGTCGAGACGGGCGCGCGCCTTGTGGCTCTCCTCGATCAGGTCGCCGCTGTCGATGCGGATCCCGGCACGGTCCTCGAGGCCGAGCTCTGCGATCACGGTCGCCGCGTCATGCACGCCCGATTCGGTGTCGTAGGTGTCGACCAGGAAGATGGCCTGACCGGGCAGATCGGTGGCGAAGGCGCGGAAGGCGTCGATCTGGGTGGGGAAGGTCTCCACGTAGCTGTGGGCCATGGTGCCGCTCGGCGTCAGCCCGAAGCGGCGGCTCGCCTCCATGTTGCTCGTGCCCCGGAATCCGACGAGCGCGGCGCACCGGGCGCCGAGCACGCCCGCCTCGATGCCGTGCGTGCGACGGAAGCCGAACTCGACCAGATCGGCCTTCCCGCCGGCGGCCAGCCGGCACCGGGCGGCCTTGGAGGCCAGG
>DASRBM010000082.1:0-9072 GCA_035653635.1 Acidimicrobiales bacterium
CCTGACAGTCCGGACAGCGCATGGCGGTCGTGCCGGGGCGCGCGCCTGAGCCGGTGCAGGTGGCGCAGGTGACGGGCTGCTCCACGGTCACCTCACGGGGGGCGCCGAATACCGCCTCGCGGAAGTCGAGCTCGATCACGACCTCGGCGTCCGAGCCGCGCACGGGGCCCGACCGCCGGCGCCCGCCGGCCGTCGCCCCGCCGAAGAAGGCGTCGAAGATGTCACCGAAGCTCTGGCCGAAGAAGGCGTCGCCCATGCCGCCCATGGGGGCGTCGACCCCTTCGGGTCCGAAGCGGTCGTAGCGGGCCCGTCGCTCGGGGTCGCGCAGCACCTCGTAGGCGCGGGTGCACTCCTTGAAGCGCGCCTCGGCCTCGGGGTCTCCACCGGTCGAGTCGGGATGCAGTTCGCGGGCCTTGCGGCGGTAGGCGCTCTTGATCTCGTCGTCACTGGCGTCGGGCCGCACGCCCAGAAGGGCGTAGTAGTCGCGCTCAGGCGCCACCGTCACCCTCCTCCGCGTCGCTGCGCCGCCCGCCCGCGGCCGCCTGCCCCAGGCGCGCGCTCAGCTGCTCCCCCACCATGCGCACGGCCGCCAGCGCCCTCGGATAGTGCATGCGCGTCGGCCCGACGACGCCGATGGTGCCGGCGGACTCGCCTTCGATCGACACCGGCGCCACCACCAGGGCGCACGAGGCGAGGGGCTCGAAGCCGTGCTCGGTGCCGATGGCGACCGACAGACCGCGGTCGAGGATCTGCTCGACCAGTTCCACCACGACGAGCTGCTGCTCGAGGATCGAGAGCACGGAGCGGACGGTCTCGACGGCGTCGAACGCGGCGGCCATCCGCGACGACCCGCCCACGAAGACGTGATCCGGCTCGGTCGGTCCGGCCAGCTGTGCGACAGCGGCCGAAGCGCGCTTGAAGAGATCACCGCCATCGGCGCCGCCGGTCGTCGGTTGCCGGGCCACCTCGGCGAGCGGCTTGTCGCGCAGGGCCGCCGTCAGCCGGTTGGAGGCGGTCACGAGGGCGGACTCGTCGACGCCCTCCCCGAGCTCGAAGGTGCGCTTCTCCACGGCTCCGTCCGACAGCACGACCACGGCCAGCCCCACGTTGCCGCCGAGGTCCACGATCTGGACCGAGCGGACGGTGGCGAGCTCGTGCGTCGGACCGACGACCACCGCGGCGTAGTCGGTCAGGTCGGCGAGGAAACTGCTCGTGCGTCCGAGCAGCTCCTCCACCTCGCCGTGCACGTGGCGGAAGAACTGGCGCACCTGTTGCCGCTGATCGGGCCCGAGGGTGCCCTGGCGCCCGAGATGGTCGACGAAGAAGCGGTAGCCCTTGTCGGTCGGGATGCGCCCTGCGCTCGTGTGGGGCTGGATGAGGTATCCGTCGCGCTCGAGGGCCGCCATCTCGCTGCGCACCGTCGCCGAGGAGACCTCGACACCGGGGCTACCGGTGATGTGGGACGAGCCGACCGGCTGGGCCGAATCGATGTACTCGTTCACCACCGCGTTGAGGATGGCCGCCTTGCGCTCGTCGAGCGCCTCGTCGCCGCCCGCGGTGACCTGCACGTCCTCGCCGGGGGCGGGACGGGACCCGGACCTGGTCGTCCGGTTGCCGGCGCTGGTGCTGCGGGGAGGGACCATCGTTCTGGCACTCGATTCTACTGAGTGCCAGCGGTTTCACCGAGAGCCGGGCGCGGGCCTTCGGCGGCGGCACCCGGGCCCGCGGGTGCGTCGGCGCCCGGGGCCGCGCCGGTGGCCGGGCTGGCGCGCGACGGACGCCGGCGGGGCGTCGCCGACCGACGGGCCGCCTCGGCGGCCTGCACCTTCGGCAGCCACCGCAGCACGTAGGCGAGGGCGGCCACGGCGCAGACCGCCATCACCACCAGGGGACGGAGGTCGAAGTGGTTGTTCACCGACACGCTGGCGACCACGGCGAGGATCCCGAAGAGCACGAGGCCGGCGGCGCCGAGGACCCGGGCCTGCCACATCCGGAAGGGCCGGGGGTGGTCCGGCAGCCGACCGCGCAGGCGCAAGACGCAGTAGGCGGCGACGGCGTAGATCATCGCCTCGAGCCCGGCGCCGGTGGCGACGAGCACCTGCCACGAGTGCGTGGCCGCGACCACGAGGGCCACCACGAGCGAGAGCGCCCCGAGCCCGACGACCGGCACCCAGGGCACCGCGCGGGCGTTGAGCGATGCGAGCTGGCGGGGCAAGCTCCCCTCGCGCGCCGTCGCGTAGATGAAGCGCGACGCGGTGATGAACCCCCCATTGAAGGTATTGAGGGCGGTGACGGCGGTGATGGCCGCCATCAGCCACAGTCCGGCACGGCCGAGCGCGGCCTGGCCGAGATACAGCTGGGGGAAGGCCGACACGAGCTGGCGGTGGTCGAGCACATGGCTCATGGCCACGGTCGCCACCGAGCACACGGTGAAGAGCAGGCCGACGGCGAGGAGCATGCCCCGGTGCACGTGTTCGGGCTTGCGCACCTCTTCGGCGTTGGTGGTGACCCACTCGAAGGCGCTGTAGAGGAAGACGCCGAGGGCGACCGCCTCCACGAAGTCAGCCGGATGGTGCCCGTGCAGCGGCGTGAAGGGGAAACGGAGACCGGCGTGGCTGCGGACGAGCGCCACCACGCCGACGACGGCGGTGGCGAGGAGGATGGTGTAGGTGGCGACGTCCTGCACACTTCCCGCGACCTTGATGCCGCGGAGGTTCGAGGCCACCGCGACCGCCAGCAGGCCCAGGATCCAGATACCGGCCGTCCACGACGCCTGACCGAAGACGTGGGCGATGGCGGATCCCACGATGAACGCGTCGGCGGCGATGACGAGGACGATGGTCGTCATGTAGGTGAAGGTGATGGTGAGCGCGGCGCGGTCGTCCATCGAGCGCTTCATGTAGAGACGGATGGCGGCCGCCGTCGGGAACATGCCGTTGAGCTCGCCGAAGAACCCCCAGGCGAGCAGGGCCAGCAGCCCGGCCGTGCCGATGGCGATCCACGCGGCATCGCCCGCCACGTAGGCGACGAGGCCGGCGGCAGCCAGGTATTCGAGCGCGGCGAAGGCCAGTCCGGTCGACGTGGAGACGACGGTGCGCAGGCCGAGCGCGCGGCGCAGGCCGGCGTGGTGCGCGTCGGTCACTGGTCGAGGAAGGCGACCATCGACATGGCGTCGAGGCGCATCACGTCGTCCTGGGAACCGGCGAGGACGATCTCGCCGGACATGTACTTCTCCGACGGGTTGAGGTCGCCCCAGAACATGTCGGCGAAGTCCTCGCTCGTGGCCGTGACGACGAGGTCCGGCTGGCCCACGGCGCCCGCCTGGAGCGGCTCCAGGAGTTGGGCCTGCACCACCACGGTGAACGCGGTGTCGGTATCGGTCGTGCGGAGGTGCACGGTCCGCTCCCAACCCCGGAGCATGCGGCGGAGGCGGTCGTTGGCGTTGCACCGCTCCCGCCAGTCGGCATAGGCCTCGGCGATCTCCTCGTCGGTCGCCACGACGTCACCCGCCGAGGGCGGCGGCGACCTCGCCCGCCGCGCGGATGCCCGACGAAAGGGCGCCGTCGATGTAGCCCGTCCATTCGAGGGCCGTCTCGGTGCCGGCCCAGTGGATGGGACCCACCGGTTCGCGCAGCGCCACACCGCAGCTCGTCAGCATGCCGGGGCTGAAGATGGTGACCGGCCCGCCACGGGTGAAGGGTTCGGTGCACCAGCGCTGCTCGTGCAGGTCGATGGGACGCTCCGCCCGCGGGCCGAAGGCGCGCACAAGATCGTCGAGGATCACCTGCCGCCGCTGCGCGTCCGACATGCGTTCGAGCTCCTGGCACTGTCGTCCGGCGACGAAGCCGACGAGGACGCCGTGGGCCGCGTCCTGCGGGCTGTCGTCGAACGTCAGGCGAAGGGCCCCTTCATCGGCGACCAGCTGCCCGTTCAGCTCGTCCTCGCGCCAGAACGGCCGGTCGTAGACGGCGTGCACCTTGATGACCGCGCCCATGGGCGCTCGCATGGCCAGGTGCTGTCGGGCGGGTGGAAGCTCGGGGGACCAGGCGATCCGGGCCGACAGGGCGGGCGGCATGGCGATCACCACCTGCCTTGCCCGCACCATGCGTTCGCCGTCGGCACCGTCCACGTGGAGCGCGACGAGCCCGCCGCCGTAGTCGACGGCGCGTACCGCAGCCGACAGGACGACACGGGATCCGAGCTCGTCGGCGAGGCGCAGGGCCAGTTGCTGCGCGCCGCCGTCGAACCGTCGTTCCTGCGCTCCACCGGTCGTGCGAGCGAGGTTCATGAGGCCGCCGCCGGAGCGCAGATAGAACAGTGTGTAGAGGAGCGACAGCTCTCCGGGCTCGGCCCCGAAGATGCCCTTGACGGCCGTGTCGATCATCGCCCTCGCCGCCGGGCTCTCGAGCCGGCCGGCGAGCCAGGATCCGAGGGTCTGGTCGTCGAGCGCCGTCGCATCCGTCGTCTCCCACGGGGCATGCAGCGACACGTCCTGTGACGCAAGGTCCAAGTCGAAGATGGCCTCGATGCCTTCCGCCGCCGCTGCCGGGTCCGAGGTCGGGACCAGGCCGCCGTAGGTGCTGTGCTTCCCCTCCCGGACCTCGACGCCGTGCCCGGTCGTATAGGTCGGGAACGTCGTGACGCCGTAGCGGTCGGCGAGCTCCTGCAACCGGTCCTGACCTGGGCCGATCCACTGTCCGCCGAGGTCGATCACCGCGCCCGACGGGCGTTGCTCGGTGCAGACACGGCCACCGACCCGGGGCCTGGCCTCGAGCACCGCGACATCGACGCCCTTACGCGCCAAGATGCACGCGGTGTTGAGACCCGCGAACCCTGCGCCCACCACGACGACGTCGTGCGCCGTCTCTCCCGAAGTGCTCATCGCCGTCCTTCGCTTCCCCCGCGCGGGGACAGGGAGCCCTAGTATTCCCCGCCGACAGACGCAACGAGCAAGGGACGCGGCACTCGGATGAGCGACACGTCGCAGGGCCCTGGGTGGTGGCTCGCCTCGGACGGCAAGTGGTATCCGCCCGAGCTGCACCCGGATCCGGCTGGCGAGGGCGGCCAGCTGCAAGGCGCAGAAAGTCCGCAAGGGCCCGGTTGGTGGCTCGCGTCCGACGGGCGCTGGTACCCACCTGAGTTGCACCCCGGCGCCGAGACGCTGGTCAACCCGGAAGGTGCGGACACGTCGCAGGGCCCCGGATGGTGGCTCGCCTCGGACGGCAAGTGGTATCCGCCCGAGTTGCATCCCGACGTGTTGGCCCGAGCCGCGGCCGAGGAATCCGAAGCGGCCACCGCCACCGAACCCGAACCGGTCATCGCCGCCGAACCCGAATCGGAGCCGGTTGTCGCCGCGGAGCCGGAGCCCGAACCGGTCACCGCCGAAGAGCCGGAGCCAGAGCCGGAGCCCGTTGTCGCCGAAGAGCCCGAACCGGAGCCGGAGCCCGATCCTGAACCGGAGCCCGCCCCCGAGGCCACGCCGGCACCGTTCGCCCTGTACGAACCAGTCGGCGAGCGCACACCGCCGTCGGAGCCGGCATCGACGTCGTTCCTCGCCGAAGAGGCGACGCCGGCGGCACCCGCATCCGGACCCGGCGAGACCGAGGCGCCCCTCACGCCTTCGACGTGGTCGGTCCCCGTCGGGGCCGAATCGGGGCCCCCGACCGCGCCCGTCGTCATCGGCGGTTCCCCGCACGACGAACCGTGGACGCCTCCGGAGAAGCCGGGACGCTTCAGCGGGTTGCGTGCACCGAAGGAACCGAAGGAACCCAAGCCTCCGAAGCCGCCCAAGGAACCCAAGCCGCCGAAGGAGCCGAAGCCTCCGAAGCCGCCCAAGGAACCCAAGCCTCCGAAGGAGCCGAAGCCTCCGCGAGAGCCGGGTACTGGGCCGCGCGTCTCGCGTCGCACGCTCGAGGTCGTCGGGGCCCTGGTCGTGGTGGCGGCGGTGCTCATCGCCGTGCTCGTCGTGAACGGTGGCGGGTCGCACAACAAGTCGGCCTCCACCTCTTCCACCGGTGTGCCCACGACCGCCGCCAACAACGCCCACGGCTGGACCCTGTCCTCGGTGCACGTCGTGGGCGGACCGGTGCTCGTCGGCAACCGCGTCGTCGTCATCGACGAGGCGCCCGACCACACGCTGCAGCTCGCTGCCATCGACCCCGCTGCCGGGACGATCGCGTGGGAGCTGCCGTTCTCGCCGTCGGCCATCTCGCCCTCCGTGACGATCACCCCGCTCGCATCGGGCACGACCGTCCTCGACCTGGTTCCGGCCGCCGGTTCGACCTCTCCCATCGTGACCCTCGCCGGCATCGACGTCTCCACGGGCAAGCAGCTGTGGGCCGACCCGACGCAGCTGACCGTCGTCGACGCTCCCCAGCTGTGCACGCAGGAATCAGTCTTCTGCGTGTCGACCCAACAGCCTTCGGGTCCGGTGCTCGTGGCCGTCTCGCCGACGACGGGAAGCGCGCTCGGCACCGTGCAGGGCCCGGTCCGGCAGATGACGACCGACCTCTACCAGACCGGCGCGAACCCCCCTGCGCTCGAGCAGGTCGCCGGCAACGGGCAGCCGGCATGGACCAAGCCGGTCTCCACGATCTTCGGGGGGGCCCAGTACTCGCCCGACTACGGGTGGAACTTCGTGACCCAGGGGGGTCTCGACATCGGCACCATCGGCGTCGTGCCGAACGGCAGTCAGGAGCCCCTCGACCAGCTGAAGACGGTTGGCATAAGCACCACCAACGGCACCGTGCAGTGGACGACGCCGGGGGCCTACCAGTGCTTCGCCGTCCTCCAGCTGGTGGCACCCTTCGTCTGCAAGTACTCCGGCACGGCCTCCTACGTGAACGGCACGCTCTCGACGAGCGGCGTCACCCTGACGCTCGAGGGCATCAACACCTCGTCCGGCCAGGTCACGTGGTCACACGTGTTGTCCGACGCGCAGGCGCTGACCGTCGGTGCCGGCGTCCCGATCGCGGACGCCGATCACATCGTGGTGCAGCTCGGAACCGGCGGCTCTCAGCTTCTCGACCTCGCCGTCGGGTCGACCACGAGCGTGCCGAGCGGCGAGGTGTTCTGGTGCGGACAGCCGCAACAGATCGGGTTGGTGGCGCCGAGCGCCGCCCTCTCGAACGGCCAGCGGGTGTCGGCCACCCTGTTCGCCCCGTGCGCGGCCGACGGGCACAGCTCGAGCGGCAAGCCGGCCCATGGCGTGCCGGGAATCGGTGTGAGCGTCGGCGGCCTGTTCGTCTACCCGTCGCCCGGCGGGCTGACGGCGGTGCCGCTCGCCCACTGAGCAGAGGTCAGTCCTCGAGACGCAGCGCCGAGATGAAGGCCTCCTGCGGGACCTCGACCCGCCCGATGGACTTCATCCGCTTCTTTCCTTCCTTCTGCCGCTCGAGGAGCTTGCGCTTGCGGGTGATGTCTCCGCCGTAGCACTTGGCCAGGACGTCCTTGCGCTTGGCCTTCACCGTCTCCCTGGCGATGATGCGCCCCCCGACCGCGGCCTGGATCGGCACGTCGAAGAGCTGGCGCGGGATGAGCTCGCGCAGCTTCTCCGTCATGCGCCGGCCGTAGGTGTCGGCCGCCGAGTTGTGCACGACCGTGGAGAAGGCGTCGACCGGCACCTGGTTGATGAGCAGGTCGACCTTGACGAGGTTCGACGTCTGGTACCCGTCGGTCTCGTAGTCGAGGCTGGCGTAGCCCTTGGTCCGGCTCTTCAGCTGGTCGAAGAAGTCGACGACGACCTCCGCCAGCGGGATGCGGTACACGAGCTCCATGCGCTCGGGCGACAGGTACTCCATGCGGATGAGCTCGCCCCGTCGGGTCTGGCACAGATCCATGACGGTGCCGATGAACTCCGAAGGCACGATGAGCGTGGCCTTCAGCATGGGCTCGTCGATGTGGTCGAGCTTGCTCGCTTCGGGCATCTCGCTGGGGTTGTCGAAACGGGCGTCCGTCCCGTCGGTGAGGTGGGCGACATAGGCCACCGACGGCGCGGTGGCGATGAGCGACAGATCGAACTCGCGCTCGAGCCGCTCACGCACGATCTCCATGTGGAGCAGGCCGAGGAAGCCGCAGCGGAAGCCGAAGCCGAGTGCGCCCGAGGACTCCGGTTCGAAGGTGAAGCTCGAGTCGTTGAGCCGGAGCCGCTCCAGCGACTCGCGCAGCTCCGTCAGCTGGTCGCCGTCGATCGGGTACAGCCCGCAGAACACCATCGGCTTCGGATCGCGGTAGCCCGCCAGCGGCTCGGGCGCCGGCTTCGCCGCGTCGGTGATGGTCTCACCGGAACGGGCCTGGCCCACGTCCTTGATGCCCGAGATGATGTAGCCCACCTCGCCCGGGCCGAGACGTGCCACCGGCGAAGGGGTGGGACTGCGCACCCCGATCTCCTCGATGTCGTAGACGGTGCCGGCCTGCATGTAGCGGACCCGTGACTGGCTCTTGAGCACACCGTCCACGATTCGGATGGAGCTCACCACCCCGCGGTACTGGTCGTAGGCCGAGTCGAAGATGAGCGCCCGCAGCGGCGCGTGGTCGTCGCCCCCCGGCGGCGGCACCCGTGCCACCACGGCGTCGAGGAGCTCGGCGACGCCCTCACCGGTCTTCGCCGAGATCTTCAGGATGTCGGCCGCGGCGATGCCGAGGACCTGCTCGATCTCGGCCGCCGCCCGCTCCGGGTCGGCGGCGGGCAGGTCGATCTTGTTGAGCACGGCGACGATCTCGAGGTTGTGCTCGAGTGCCTGGTAGGAGGTGGCGAGGGTCTGGGCCTGGATCCCCTGGGAGGCGTCGACCAGCAGGACCGCACCCTCGCAGGCGGCCAGCGACCGGCTGACCTCGTAGCCGAAGTCCACGTGACCGGGGGTGTCGATGAGGTGGAGGACGTGGTCGTCCCAGGTCACCCGGACGTTCTGCGCCTTGATCGTGATCCCGCGTTCACGCTCGATGTCCATCGAGTCCAGGTACTGCTCGCGCATGTCACGGGCGTCGACAGCACCGGTGAGCTCGAGGATGCGGTCGGACAGCGTCGACTTGCCGTGATCGACGTGCGCAACGATCGCCAGGTTGCGGATGCGG
>DASRBM010000083.1:0-2174 GCA_035653635.1 Acidimicrobiales bacterium
CTCGCCGGCCATGGTGGACAGACGTCGGGATGCCGGCAGCCGCCGCATCACCACGGCGTGCTCGAGCACGGTGTCGGCCAGGCGGATCTCGGCCACCCCGAGGTACACGTCCGGACTGAGCCTGCTGTTCGCCTCCACCTCGGCCCAGCACAGCTCGGCGCGCTGCTCGGTCGAGCGCATGTCGACGAAGGGCAGGCGGACGGGCTTCTTGAACTTGAGGACCAGGCCAGGGAGGAAGACGAGCGTCGACACGTGCGTCTCGAGGGCGCCACCTCCGCCACCGGCCGCGGGACCCGCGTCGGGTGCCACGGCGTCAGGGTGCGCCGCGTCCGCTGAATCAGGCAGAGCCGTTGGGCGGGCGGGAATGGGACCTTCGGCGGGCGTCAGGAAACGCGAGGAGGCGTACCGTTCTACCTGTGAGCAGTGTGCAGGGCGCCGGAACCGAGAACATGGTCCGGCAGTACCTCAACGAAGTCGGCCGCTACCCGATGCTGACGGCCGAGGAAGAAGTGGAGCTCGGGGCGAAAGTCCAGGCCGGAGAGGTCGCACGGGCCCGGCTCGAAAGCGGGGAATCGCTCTCGCCGTCCCTTCGGAACAGGCTCGCGCGGAAGATGCGCGAAGGCGACGCCGCGGTCGACGCCTTCATCACCGCCAACCTCCGGCTGGTCGTTTCCATCGCCAAGCATTACCGGTGGTCGCGTCTTCCCCTCCTCGACCTCATCCAGGAGGGCAACCTCGGGCTCATCCGCGCCGTGCACGGCTACGACGCCGAACGGGGGTTCCGGTTCTCGACCTACGCGACCTGGTGGATCCGGCAGTCCATCGCCCGAGGGGTGCGCAATTCCGAGCGGTCCATCCGCATCCCGGCCCACATCGCCGACCATCTCACCGCCCTCAACCGGGTGTCGACGGCGATGTACGGCGAGCTCGCCCACGAGCCCACCGACGAGGAGCTCGCCCAGGAGCTCGGATGGACGACGGCGGAGATCCGGGGCCTGCGGGAGCTGCCCGAGGAACCCCGCAGCCTCGACGCACCGCTGGGCGACGACGGTGACGGTGATCTCGACGCGGTGGTGGCCGACGGGGACGCCGTCGATCCGCTCGAGGACGTCATGGCCGGCTCGCTCTCGACCGAGCTCGAACAGCTGCTTGCCCACGAGCTCAACGCCCGTGAGTGCATGGTGCTCCAGCTCCGCTTCGGTCTCGACGGCTCCGAGCCCCGCACGCTCGAGGCGGTGGGCGACGTGCTCGGGACCACACGCGAGCGGGTGCGTCAACTCGAAGCCCGGGCACTGCAGAAGCTGCAGAACTCCCAGGCCGGGCAGGACCTGGCCGAGCTCTTCCCCGTCTAGCTGTCGACCTGACCCGGCGGTCAGCGGTTCGCCGGTGCGGCCTTCGTGGTGACAGCGGACCGGGCCCACCAGTCGGCGAATTCGACAGCAGGCAGTGGCTTCGACCACAGGAAGCCCTGGGCCGCCCCGGCACCCATCGCCGTCAGCATGGCCCGCTGCTCCTCCGTCTCCACACCCTCGGCGACCACCTGCAGGCCGAGGTGACGGGCCATGTCGACGATGACGGCCACGATGACCCCCGACTCCGGGCTCGCTCCCAGGTCGGCCACGAAGCGCCGGTCGATCTTGACCGTCGTCACCGGGAGCGACTTCAGGTAGGCGAGGGAGGAATACCCGGTGCCGAAGTCGTCGATGGCGATCTGGAGTCCGTCGCGGTGCATGGAGTCGAGCGTGCGCCGCGTCGCCGGGCTGTTGTCCATGGCGACGGTCTCCGTCACCTCGACGCAGATCCGACGCCTGTCGATCCCCGTGTCGTGCACCACCTGCTGCCGCTGCAGCGACAGCCGGCGCTCGCGCAGCTGCTGGGACGACAGGTTGACGGCGATCGTCTGGAGCTGCGGCATGGCCGGATCGGCGTCCCATGCGGCCACCTGCTCCATGGCGCATCGGTAGACCCATTGCCCGAGGGGGACTATGAGCCCGGACTCCTCGGCCGCGGGGATGAAATCGGCGGGCCTGAGGAGCCCACGCGTGGGGTGGTGCCACCGCACCAGCGCCTCGGCACCGGTGGGCAGACCCGTGTCGAGCGACACCACGGGCTGGAAGAACACTTCGAGCTGCCCCTCGTCGATGGCGCGGCGCAGGTCGGCTTCGAGCGTGAGC
>DASRBM010000084.1:0-3349 GCA_035653635.1 Acidimicrobiales bacterium
GCAGGTCGGCCACGAAGTAGAGGGCGTCGAACTCGTCCTGGTCGGTCACCCAGTTGCGGAACGCGCCCAGGTAGTTGCCCAGATGCACCTCGCCCGTGGACTGCACTCCCGACACGACCCTGGCCATGGGCGCCCATGCTACGGGCCGCCGCCGGTGCCCCCGGCGAGGCGTCCCTGCTCACCGGCCATGCACGTGCGGGGTCCGGGCCAACCGGTATCGTCGGGCCGTGGCCGCCCACGTCGAGACCGCCGTCTATGAAGGCCCCTTCGACGTGCTCCTGCAGCTCATCTCGGAGCACAAGGTGGACATCTACGACGTGCCGCTGGCGGCAGTGATCGATGCCTTCCTGGCCGAGCTCGAGCAGCGCCGTCCCATCGACCTCGAGGTGTGCAGCGAGTTCCTCGTGATCGCCGCCATCCTGGTCGAGCTCAAATCGCGCAAGCTCCTTCCGGGTCCGGACGAGGTCGACGACGACGAGGAGCTGTCGGGTTTCGACGAGCGCGACCGCCTCCTCGCCCGGCTCTACGAGCTGCAGGCCTACGCGGCCGCGGCCGACACCTTCTCCCTCCTCGTCGAGCGGGCGCAGCGCTGCCTGCCGCGCATCGCCGGCATGGAGGAGCCGTTCCGCGACATGGCCCCCGACATCCTGGCCGGCGTCACGGCGGAAAAGCTGGCCGCCGCGTACCTGCTGGCGGCGACGCCCAAGCCGGTGCCCTCCCTCGACCTGTTCCACGTCACCGTGGAGGCGGTCACCGTGTCCGAGGCGGTCGAGGAGCTGCAGGAGCGCCTGCCCGGGGAGCAGACCGTCACCTTCCGCGACCTCACCTCCCACTGCACGACCCGGATGCAGGTCATCGTGCGCTTCCTCGCCCTGCTCGAGCTGTGCAAGCGGGGCTGGGTCACCCTCGACCAGGGGGAGACCTTCGGCGACCTGGTCGTGACCTGGATCGCCGGCGACCTCGACCGCTCGCCCGCGGTCGTGGGCAGCGCCGAGGAATACGAAGGCTGAGGGGGAGCGGCGTGGCCCTGCCCGAGGACCAGCGCGCCATCGAGGCCGTGCTCCTGTGCGCGGTGGAACCGGTGCCGCCGCAGCTGTTGGCCGAGTTGCTCGAGCTGCCCGTCGAGCGCGTCACCGAGGCCTGCGAGGCGCTGGCACGCGGCTACGAGTCCGACGGACGCGGGTTCACCCTGTCGTTCGTGGCCGGTGGCTACCGCTACCAGACCCATCCCGAGATGGCGCCATTCGTGGAGCGCTTCGCCATGGAAGGCGTGTCCTCGCGGTTGTCGTCGGCCGCCCTCGAGACGCTCGCCATCGTGGCCTACAAGCAGCCCGTGTCGCGGGCGCAGATCGCCGCGCTGCGCGGGGTGAACGTCGACGGGGTGGTGCGGCTGCTCCACCAGCGCGGCTACATCACGCCCGTGGGCCAGGCGCCCGGACCGGGCCAGCCCGTGCTCTACGGGACCACCGCCGCGTTCTTGGAGAAGCTCGGCCTCGGCTCCCTCGCCGACCTCCCTCCCGTCGAGGACCTGCTTCCGGGCGGCGAGATCATGGAGCAGCTCGAGGAGCGCCTGCGCCCGAGCCCGGATGCCTGAGGAAGGGTCCGGGGAACGCCTGCAGAAGGTCCTGGCCCGCGCCGGCTACGGCAGCCGGCGCGCTTGTGAGGAGCTCATCGAGAGCGGCCGGGTGACGGTGAACGGCGACGTCGCCGTGCTCGGGCGCCGGGTCGACACCACCGAGGACCGGGTGGCGGTGGACGGCGCACCGGTGCCCCTGCTGCCGGGGCTCGTGCACTACCTGCTCAACAAGCCCCGCGGCGTCATCACCACCGCCGACGACCCCCAGGGACGGCCCACGGTGGTGAGCTTCGTGCCCGAGCAGCCGCGGGTGTTCCCCGTCGGCCGCCTCGACGCCGACACCGAAGGTCTGCTCGTGCTCACCAACGACGGCGAGCTGGCCCAGCGCCTCACCCATCCGTCGTTCGGCGTCGACAAGGAGTATCTGGCCGAGGTGGAGGGGAAGCCCGGACCGGCCGCCCTGCGCACCCTGCGCGAAGGGGTGGAGCTGGCCGACGGCCGCACCGCTCCGGCCACCGTCGGCGTGCTCGGGCCCGGCGTCCTGCGCATCGTGATCCACGAGGGCCGCAACCGCCAGGTCCGGCGCATGTGCGACGCCGTGGGCCACCCCGTGCGGCGCCTCGTGCGCACCCGTATCGGCCCGCTGACCGACGCCTCGCTGGCCCCGGGGGAGTGGCGGCCGCTCACGCCGGCCGAGGTCAGGGCCCTCGGCGAGGCGGCCGGCGCCCGGCCCGGGGGCGGTCCGGCCCGTCCTCGGGCAGACGGAGGTCCCGGGTCCCGTCGGTAGCATGCCCGGCGATGGAGCGAGCCGTGCGCGCCCTGCGAGGGGCCACCACCGTGGACGAGGACTCCGCCGAGCAGGTCGCGGCCCGCACCCAGGAGCTCATGGCGGCCATGCTCGAGCACAACGGGGTCGACCACGAGGACCTCATCAGCGTCCTCTTCACCACCACCCCCGACGTGGTGTCGATGTTCCCGGCCACCGCGGCGCGCGAGATCGGCCTCGGGGACGTGCCCCTGCTGTGCGCGAGCGAGATCGCCGTGCCCGGGGCCATGCCCCGCTGCATCCGCGTGCTCGCCCACCTGCACACCACCCGCGCCCGCCACGAGCTGCACCACGTCTACCTGCACGGCGCCCGGGGCCTGCGCGATGACCTCCCCGAGTGACGACGCTCCGGCGTCCCCGACACGGCGTGCCGCCGTCGTCGGCGCCGGCCTGATCGGGAGCTCCATCGGCCTCGCCCTGCGGGCCCGGGGCTGGCACGTCACCGGGCGCGACGCCGATCCGGTCGTCGCCGACGAGGCGCTGCAGGCAGGCGCCCTCGACGTCGTGGGCGACGACCCCGAGGCGGACGTCACCTTCGTGGCCACGCCGCTCGGAGCGACGGCGGCCGAGGTGCGGCGGGTGCTCGCCCTTCCGGGACTGCGGCCCGACGCGGCCGTGACCGACGTGGCCGGCGTCAAGGCTCAGGTGACGGCGGCGGTGGACGATCCGCGCTTCGTGGGCGGCCATCCCATGGCCGGATCGGAGCAGGTGGGCGTGCACGGCGCCGATCCCGAGCTGTTCGTCGGGGCCACCTGGGTGCTCACCCCGACGACGGGTACGGCGCCGGCCGCCTTCGCCACCGTGCAGGCCGTCGTGAGCTCGCTCGGTGCCGAGGTGCTGTCGCTGTCGCCCGACCAGCACGACGCCCTCGTGGCCGTGGTGTCGCACGTGCCCCATCTGACGGCCGCGACCCTCATGAACCTGGCGGACCGCCGGGCCGAGGAGCA
>DASRBM010000085.1:0-3153 GCA_035653635.1 Acidimicrobiales bacterium
GCCCTCGTCGGCGGCGACCCCCCTCGTCGGCGTGTTCACAATCGCGGCCGGATCGTCCTCGGGCGGCGCCGCCAGCGGCTCGTACTTCCGGATGATCCTCCAAGGCGGCAACGCCAGCGGGCCGTTCCTCTCGAACAGCGATTCGACCTGCTCGGACCAGAGCTACACGCTCATGTCCCCGGGCACCGACGGCGGCCTCGTGAGCGGTTCGTACCAGCCGCAGCCGTCTCCCGCCTTCGACGCCAGCGGCAACTCGTTGGCCTCGCGGGTGATCGCGCCCGACAACTTCTACGGCGTCCGCTACGGGGTCTCCACCCAACCGACCGATCCGCAGACGGGCTCGTCGGTCCCTGCGCCGCAGATCACGGTCTCCGGCACGTCGCTCGGCGGGAACCTGTCGGCGGTGTCGGTGTCGTGGAACAAGCAGTACTTCAACCAGGGCGTGCCCAAGCCGGACGGTTCCATGCCCGGTGACACCACAGCCGTGACGGGGACCTACGACCCGTCGACCGGCGCCTACACCATGCAGTGGACCAGCTTGATCGTGGGCGGCCCCTTCAACGGGTTCTCGGGGCTGTGGCACCTGACCGGACGCTTCGTCCCCGCCGGATCGCGCGCTCCTGCATCGAGTGGCTCGACCGGGACCACGCACAGCGCCCCGGCAGGTTCGGCCGGGAGCACGGCCTCGGCGACGGGCGCGCCCGCCACCCCCGCGGCCGGTGCCGGTGCCGGTGCAGCAAGCGCGACCGCATCGGGCGGCACCACGCAGACGACCGCCGGCTCTCCGGCGACCGCGTCGACGCGGCATGCGGCGTCGACGCTGCGGGTCTCGACGCGATCGGGCCTCGACCCCCCGCGCTGGCTGGTCGTGCTGATCGCACTCCTCGGTGTGGCCGCCTTGGCCGCCCTCGTCTACTTCGAACGGCGCATCCGCCTGGCCCGAGCACCCGGAGGACCCCGATGAGCACCACCGCCGAACCTTCACCGGGCGTCGGTGTCGGACTCCGCGTCGGACGGGCGGTGTCGGCCGCCGTCGTGGTGGGGTCGCTGGTGACGCTGGCCGTGTTCTCGCTGTGGCCCTCGAGCGTGCGGACGGCGGCACGGCGGTCGCTCCCGCCGGTCGCCCCCACTTCCACCCCGGCGGTCGCACCCCTGGCGGCCGCCCCCGCGACTGCGCCCTCGGGGCCGTCCCCCGTCACCGCCGCAAGCGGAGGAGCGCAGACCCCGGCGGCGCTGCCGATCCCCGCGCCCGTCGTCGTCGACGGTCCGGTCGTACCGCCCACGACGCCGCCCCCGGCGACGGCCCACGCCGTCTGCCCGGCGGGTCTCCCGGCTCCGGCGACGTCCGGCGGACTGCAGTCGCTCATAGGGTTCGCACCTGCCTTCGGTCCGTTCTCGTCCGAGGCGTTCGCCATGGCGCCCGCCTACGCGCCGTTGCTACAGCTCTTCGGACCGGTCATCGCCGAATTCGCCGCCCAGAGCGGGCAGGGATCGGCGGTCAGCCAACCCCTGCTCGCCGCCCTCCAGTCGCTCGACACCGCCGGCTTCAATCTCCTGCAGCCGCTGTACGGCCCCGAACGCGAGCAGATGCTCGGCTACGAGGCGCAGTTCGCCGCCGCCCTGGCCCCCTATTCCGAGCAGCTCGCCGGGTCGGCCGCGGGCGCCTGCCTGGTCGACCTGGAGGGCATGCTGGTGTCGGGCGCACCGGCGCCGTGACCGCACCAGGCGGTCCCGCATGACCATCGTCGAGCAGCCGCTCGTCGCGCTCGACCTGCCGCCGGCACCGCCGGTGGTCCGCGCCGTCCCCAGCTCGCCGACGCGGTCGAAGGGACCGGCGGTGGGACTGCTCGTGGTCGGCGTCCTCCTCGTCGTCGCCCCCGTCGCCGCCGGACTGTTCTCGAAGGCGGCGGCCGGCAAGCAGATGATCGACGAGTTCGCGCCGCACATGACCGCCGGCACACTCGCCCGCTACGGCGACGACCTCCGATATCTCGACCGCGCTGCAGCCGCCGTGGACTCGGTGTACGCGGCCGGGCACGTCGCAACGGGGGCGTTCCCCATCCTCGACACCTACCGGACCCAGTCGGCCGCCATCAACCGCCGGGCTGCCGACCTGCTCGATCGCGTCGGCAGCACCGCACCCGACTACCGCCGGGTCGCCGCGGTGGGCGGCTTCGAGCGGATCCCGTTCCTCCTCGAGGCCTTCGGGATCCTCGCTCTCTACGCCGGCTGCGTGCTGCTGTTCGGCCGACGCGGCAGAGGTGCCGTCGTGGTGCTCGTGCTGACGGCGGCCCTGGCACTGGCCGTCTATCCCTTCTTGAGCGGACTCGAGCGCAGCGCCGCCCCGGGCCACCGGATGCTGGGTGCGCTGGCGCCGGTGATGACACCGGCGTCGGTGGCGCAGCTCCAGGAGGATTTCGTGGTGCTGGTCGAGGCCGACGGTGCCCTCGACACCACCTTCCGTCCCGAGGTGCCGCCAGGCCCGGCTGCTGCTGACATCGGCGCCCTCGTCGGGCACTGGCCCCGGATCTCGTCCGACCTGGCCTCCCTCGTGGGAGCGGTGAACGACAACATCGGGAACTACGACGCGCTCCGCGGGCTCGACAGGCTGAGCGAGCCCCTCGGCGTCCCCGGCCTGGTGGCCTTCCCCTGGTTGTTGGTGGCGACCGGCGGCGTCGGAGCGGCGCTGGCCGTGGCCGCCCGACCGAAGCGCAGAGGAGACACATGACCAGACGTCCACGCCGCGCCGCCTCGGTGATCGCCGTCGTGCTGATGGCGACGCTCACCGCGGCCTGCTCAAGTGCCGGCGCCGGCAGCACGGACCAGAGCCGCAAGCTCGTGGGCCTGTTCCAACTGACACCGGGCGCCGTCGACGGGACCCAGATCACCGGGAGCTGGTTCCGCATGCTCCAGCCGGGCGGCACCGTGGCCAAGGGCCCGTACATGATCAACGCCGACTCGTCCGCCGACAGCGGCAAGGCGACGCTGCTGGCGCCGGGGACGGCGGGAGGTCTGCGCAGCGGCGCCTACCAGTCACAACCGAGCCCCGCCTTCGACAGCCACGGCAACTCGACGGCGAACGCCATCATGACGCCGACCAAGTTCTTCGGTGTGGAGTTCAGCATCTCCACGAATCCCGTCGACCCCCAGACC
>DASRBM010000086.1:0-4586 GCA_035653635.1 Acidimicrobiales bacterium
CCTCGGGCGGCCCCGCCGGCGTGGGCGTGGCCGCCGGCCGTGCCATCCGCATCTCCATCATCGTGGTGGTGCTCCTCAACCTGCTGCTGTCGACCATCATGTTCGGCGGCGCCAGCTCCACGGCGAGGCTGGTCGGATGAAGCGCCCTCTGCGTCTGCTCGCGGTGCTCGTCGCCGCAGTGGTGGCGGTCGTCGCCGTCGTCACGGTGGTGAAGGCGTCGGACGGCGCCTTCAACGGCCAGTACCAGTTGACCGGCACGTTCCAGAGCTCGGGCGAGGGCCTCTACGCCGGTTCCGCCGTCACCTACCGCGGCGTGCAGGTCGGCCGGGTGACCGGCATCTCGCTCCAGCACGGCATGGCCCACATCACCATGGCCATCGACCCGACCTTCAAGGTGCCTGCCGACGCCACGGCGACGGTGGCGCCCGAGAACGTGTTCGGCGCCGACAACGTCGTCATCGACTATCCGGCGGGCGACACCCACCCGACGCTCGCCGCCGGCTCGGCCATCTTCCACACCGGCCAGTCGCCCGAGCTGGGCGACCTGTTCGCGGCAGCCGACCCGCTGCTGGCGAAGATCGACGCGCCCGACCTCACGACCATCGTGTCCAACCTGGCCCAGGCGTCCGAAGGCGAGGGGCCGACGATCGCGGCGAGCATCGACGAGGGCGTGAAGCTGGCCGACTTCCTCGACCGGACGCTGCCGCAGCAGCTGTCGGCCCTCGACTCCTTCAGCGGCTTCGCCGCCTCCCTCGTCCCGACCGCCTCGTCGTTGAATGCCATCGCGGCCGCCTCCAACCAGGGCCTGCCCGTGTTCAACGCCCACGCGGCGCAGTACAAGGCGCTGCTCCAGTCGCTGGCGCCCTTCGCCGAGAACCTGGCCCAGTTCCTCGCCGCCTATCACCCAGACATCTCGACGCTCCTGTCGGCCGGGGACAACGTGGCCCGGGTCCTGCTCGTCCAGCAGCAGGACATCGGTCAGGTGATCCAGGGCCTCGGCGTCTACCTGACCAAGTTCGCCGGTGCCGTGGATCCCTCCGAGGTGCTCCCCGACGGGTCGCACTTCGGCTACTTCCACACCTTCATCATGCTGTCGGACATCAACAACCTCGTGTGCTCGCTCATCGCCCCGGCCCAGCCCGGCCTGTCGTTCCTCGCCCCCCTGCAGCAGGCGCTGAGCGGGGCTGGTACGCCGCTCAACTGCTCCAGTCAGATCGCGGCGTTCAACGCGGCCCAGAACAGCGGCAAGGGGACCTCGAGCAGCGCGGCGGCGCAAGCGGCGTCCAACCTGTCGACCCAGACCTACGAGGGGCTGACCGCACCGCAGGCGCCCTCGTCGCCCTCGACCCTCGGGTCGCTCATCAACGCGCTGCTCGGCGGTTCGAGCACGAGCAACAGCGGCGGACTGCTCGGGGGATCGAAGTGAGACCCGAGTCGAGTCTTCCGAGCCGCGTCTGGCACTGGATCCGCCACAGCGGGCTGCTGTCGCCGACGGCCTACAAGGTGCTCGCCTTCGCCGTGGTGTGCCTCATCGTCCTGGCCCTGCTCGCCGCCAAGATCGGCAACATCACCTTCTTCTCCCACCGCACGACGTACCAGGCCCAGATGGCCGACGCCACGGGTCTGCAGCCGTCCGACGACGTGAAGATCGCCGGCGTGACCGTCGGTCAGGTGACCGGCGTCAGCGTGCAGCGCGCCCATGCGCTCGTCACCTTCGCGGTGAACTCGGACGTGCACCTGCGCTCCGACACCCAGGTCGGCACCCAGTGGGCGAACGTGCTCGGCCAGCAGTACCTCTATCTGTATCCGGGCCACAGCGCGCGCTTCCTTGCTTCGGGCGCCACCCTGCCGATGAGCCACAACGTGGCCGGCGCCGATGTTGGGGCACTGCTCAATTCCCTCGGACCCCTGCTCGCCTCACTGCATCCCCAGCAGGCGAACCAGGTGGTCACCGCCTTCGCCGACGCCCTGCAGGGCGACCAGAGCCAGATCGACCAGCTCATCAACAACGCGGCCTCGGTGTCGCAGACCGTCGGCTCGGTGGACACCCAGGTCGGCCAGGTCATCGACAACCTCAACCAGGTCTTCAGCGCCCTGCAGCAGCGCAGCGGTGACCTCGGCAACGTGATCACCAATCTCGACACCGTGGCCCAGTCGCTCGCCGGCCGCAACGACCTCCTCGACCAGACCGTCACCAACCTGGGCCAGGTGGCCACCGAGGTGGCCTCGCTCGAGCAGAACACGAACGGCTCGCTGTCGGGCGCCATCAGCGACCTGCAGGCGGTGTCGGCCGACATCGAGGCGCACGCCAACTCGCTGTCCCAGGGCCTCAGCTCGCTCGGGTCGGGCCTCGCCGCCTATTCCGACATCTCCTCCTACGGCCAGTGGTTCCAGGTGCAGCTCGTCTACACGTGCCTCGCCGACGAGACGTCGTGCAGCTACTACCAGCCCACCAACGCCCCGGCGGGGGCCGGACCGCTCGGCAGTCCCCCCGGATCGGGCCCGAGCGTGCCGGGCACGTCGGGCGCCAAGGCGACCACCCCGGCCATCCCGAACGGCGCCAGCGTGGGTGACGTGCTGCAGATGGTCGCCGGTCAGGGCAACTTCTTCGGGAGCGCGTCGTGAAGTCCTTCACCGAACGCAGCCCGAAGCGCATCGGCGGCGTCGTCATCGTGGTGGCGCTCGCCATCGTGGCCGGCGTGCTCTTCCTCAACCGCTCGGTCTTCCAGCCGAGCTACACACTGCACGCGCAGCTGTCGAACTCGGCCGGTGTGGGCAAGGGCACCGACGTCACCCTGGCCGGCGTGAAGGTCGGCTCGGTGAGCGGCGTCCACCTCCAGGGCGACACGGTCGTCGCCGACCTCGCCATCAACCACGGCGTCCTTCTGCCCCACGACACCGCCGCAGTGGTGGACGTGCGCACCGTGCTCGGTGTCCTCGCCGTGACGCTCCAGCCGAAGACGGGATGGGACCGGCCGCTCCAGAACGGGGACACCATCACGAACACGGCCATCCCGGTCGAGTTCCAGGACCTGCAGAACAGCGCCGGCACATTGCTCCAGCAGAGCGACGTGCAGGCCTTCAACCAACTGCTCCAGTCGCTGAAGCAGGTCACCGCGGGCAAGCAGGTGCAGGTGGCCGAGATCGTCTCGGGTCTGAGCAAGTTCACCGACGCCATCGACCAGCGTCAGCAGCAGGTCGGAGGCCTCATCGACGCCGCCAACCAACTGGCCACGACCGTGTCCCAGCGCGACACGCAGCTGGCCGGCGTGGTCGACAACCTGGCCACGGTGGTGTCGGGGCTCGCGAGCCGCAGCAGCGCGTTGAGCGCGCTCATCGTCCAGACGGACCAGTTCGCGGCCGAGACGGCCAACCTCGTCGGCGCCAACCAGCCGCAGCTGCAGGGCCTGCTCGACCACCTGCAGTCGGTGCTGGCGGTGCTGTCGAAGCACCAGGAGGACCTGGCCCAGGGCGTGTCCTACCTGTCCTCGGCGCTGCGGGGCTTCTCCTCGATCGGTTACTCGGGTCCGGGCAACACCCCGAACAGCTGGGCCAACATCTACGCCAACGTCGTCGGCATCGCCAACGGCTACTCCGTGCTCGGCGCGTGTGGCGCCCTGGACCAGGCGCTGAACTCCATCCTCGGTCCCGACCCGACCCCGTGCGGCGACCAGACGGGCCCGCCGGGCGGCCAGACGGCGCAGACGTCGGGCGGGTCGACGGCCGACAGCAGCTCGCCGAGCGCCAACCCGAGCGCCACCGTGAGCGGGGGGGCGACGGCCACCTCCGGTCCCCAGTCGACGAACCCCCTGCAGGAGCTGCTCTCACCGCTCCTCGGAGGTGCGTGACATGCGCTCCCTCCTCCGCCCGCTGCTGCGCCGCCGCTCGTCGCGTCTCGGCGCCGCCGCCCTGGCCGCGGCCACGGCCGGCATGGTCCTGACCTCGTGCGGGGGGCCCTCCGCCTACACGGTGACGGCCGTGTTCCCGAGCGCCGAGGGGCTCTTCGCCGGCAACGCCGTCCAGGTCCTCGGGGTGAGCCGGGGCACGGTGACGAAGGTGGACCCGCAGGCCGGTCGGGTGGTGGTCACCATGAGCATCGCCGGCGACCAGTCGCTTCCGGCGCAGGTGCACGCGACGCTCACCAATCCGCAGCTGCTCGGCGAGCCCTCGATCGAGCTGTCACCCGGCTACACCGGTGGACCCCGACTGGCGGCGGGGGCCGTCATCCCTGAGAGCCGCACCTCGGTCCCCGAGTCCATCGACCAGTTGCTGCGCGACCTGCAGAGCTATCTCGGCCAGGTCGACAGCTCGTCGCTCGGCGGTCTCGTGACCAACCTGGCCCAGGACCTCCAGGGCCAGGGCCAGGCGCTCAACCAGCTCATCGCCGGCGGGGCCGGGACGCTGCAGATCCTCGCCGACAAGGGCAACCAGCTCGGCCAGCTGAACGGCTCACTGGCCCAGATCACGGCCACCTTGCGCCAGCGATCGGCCACCGTGACCCAGCTGCTGCAGTCCTACGACACGGTGGCCAACGTGATCGCCACCCAGAGCGGACCGCTCGGCGACTCGATCACCCAGCTGGCCCA
>DASRBM010000087.1:0-5560 GCA_035653635.1 Acidimicrobiales bacterium
ACGCCCATGCCTCACCGCCCTCGGCGCGGACGGCGTCGGCCAGCTCGGCGCAGCGCTCCACCCGGCGGGCGCCGAGCACGACCGGGTACCCGTGCGACGCGAGCAGCGCGGCGGTGGCGGCGCCGATGCCGGACGACGCACCGGTCACGACGGCGGGGCGCCGGTCGGGATGCGCCGGGAACCGGGCCACGTCAGCGCACCGTCACCGTGGTGGGCAGGCTGGCGAAGCCCCGCACGTTGATGCTGTGGACGCGCACGGTGCGTGTCATGTCGATGTCGTAGTCGGCCACGGCGCCGACAAGCTCCTCGAGGGCGACGCGCGCCTCGAGCCGGGCGAGGGCCGCGCCCAGGCAGAAGTGGCGGCCGCTTCCGAAGCTGGCGATCTTCGTGGTGTCGCGGTCGAGGTCGTAGCGGTCGGGGTCGGGGAACACCTCGGGGTCGCGGTTGGCCGACCCGATGAGGAGCAGGACCCGGTCCTCGGGGTCGATGGTGCGCCCGTGGAGCTCGACGGCCGTGTTGGCCACCCGTACGAGCATCTGGGTGGAGGTGTCGTAGCGCAGCGTCTCCTCGATCCACTGCGGAACCCGGCCGGGATCGGCGAACGGCTTCGCCCGCTCGTCCGGGTTCCGCCGGGCCCAGTACCAGGCGTTGCCGAGGAGTTTGGTGGTGGTCTCGTTGCCGGCCACCACCATGAGGAAGAGAAACGAGACGATCTCGTCGTCGGTCAGGCGGTCGCCGTCGATCTCGGCGTCGAACAGCGCCGAGATGAGGTCCCCACCCGGGCGGCGCCGGCGGTCGGCCACCAGGTCCGCGTAGTAGCCGGCCAGGTGCAGCGCCGCCTCCATGCCGGCCTGGGGCACGTCGAAGACGCCCTCGTCCCGGTGCACGAGGAGGTCGGCCAGGCGCTGCACCCGCAGGCGGTCACCGTGGGGCACCCCGAGGAGCTCCGAGATGACGTCCATGGGCAGCAACCCGGCGAAGTCGCTGATGAAGTCGAACTCGCCGCGCTGCAGGGCGGGACCGAGGTGCCCGCGGGCCAGGTCGCGGATGCGGTCCTCGAGCTCGGCCACCCGCCGGGGGCTGAAGGCGCGCGACACGAGTGCCCGCATGCGGGTGTGGCGCGGAGGGTCCATGGCCAGGAAGGACATGGTGCGATGGGCATGGGGGCCGTAGGCCGAGGGGTCGAGCGACACGCCGTTGCGGTTGGAGAAGCGCTGCGGATCGCGGAAGGCGTCGAACACGTCGCCGTGGCGCGAGATGGCCCAGAAGTCCTTGTCGTCGTTGCGGTACAGCGGCGCTTCCTGACGGAGGCGGGCGTAGAGGGGATAGGGGTCCTCGTGCACGGCGTAGTCGTAGGGGTCGTAGCGCAGCTCCCCGCGCTCGCCGGTGGGCGCCTCGGTGACGTCGGTCATGCGTCCTCCCCGAGCACGAGGTGCGCCGCCTCGGTGAGCTGGTCGGCCACGTCGGCGAACGACAGGTGGCCCATGCCGGTCGAGAGCATGGCGCCGGTGTAGGCGAGCTCCAGGATCTGCAGGGCGCGGCGGTCGCCACCGGGGCCGAGGGCGGACCGCAGGCGGCTGTGGATCTCGTGGCCGATCCGGGTGCGCAGGTCCATGACGTCGGGACCGGGGCCGAGGAGGGCGGTCGTGCAGGCGGCCGACAGGGCGGGGTCGTCGGCCATGAAGGATCCGAGGGCGCGCAGCTCCGCCACCACCCGCTCGAGCGCGGTGGCGTCATCCGGCGCGGCGGTGGGCAGCCTGGCCAGCTTCCGCCACAGGGCTTCGGCGACCAGGTGGTCCTTCGAGGAGAAGTAGGTGTAGGCGGACGCCGGCGCCATGCCGGCTCTCCGCGCCACGTTGCGCACGGTCAGACCCTCGTAGCCGTGGTCGTGGATCTCCTCCACCGCCGCCTCGACCAGTCGGGTCACGACCTCGGCCTGGCGCTCGGTGAGCGGCCGCCGCACCGTGCCGCGCCCGGGCCCCTCGGCGATACCGGCGGCAGACGCGGGCGGGGCCGACGCCCGTGCCGCCGCGCCGCGCGACGACGTCATGCCGATGCGCTCCCGGTGCCGTCGGCGCCCGCGCCGACAGCGGATGGCACGTGCGGGGTGCCGTCGCGCATGGGCGGGAAGGCGAACGTGGCCGCACCGGTGAGCCGGGTCATGGCCGTGATGTCGGCCTCCGGCAGGGTGTCGGTGTCGTCGTCGATCATGACCTCCCACCGGCAGTGCGGCACCCGGTCGGCCGGAGCGCGCGGGGGCCGGTGCACGGGGCGGATGCGCGCTTTCGGGTTCACCGCCTGCGCGGTCACGTCGAAGGTCCCGTCCTCGATGTGGTGGCACATGTTGGTGACGAGCCGCTCGCCCCAGGGCTCGACGTCCATGAGCGCGCCGCAATACGCCAATTCGAAGAAGCCGTGCCGCTCGTCGACGACCTCGTAGCGCACGTCCATGTAGTGGTGGGGGAACCCCGGGTCGACCTGCAGCACCTTGAAGATGGCGGCGACGTCGTCACCCTCGATGCCGAGAACCTGACGCAGGCGCTCGCCGTAGACGGGGCTTGCGCCCCGCCACTCCTCGATGGCGAGATCGGTCACCGCGTCGGCGCCGTAGCGCAGGCCGATGGCCGCGCACATGGAACGGTCGAGGAGGTGGACGATGAGGGCGTACTCGCGCACGAGCCGCACCAGCGCCTCCTTCGACAGGTCTTCGTAGCGGAAGTCGGGATCGAAGGCGCCGGCATAATCCGGACGCTCGGCCGGCTCGCCGGCGGACTCCGGATGCTCGACCGGCGCCCCGTTGTCGCTCGCTTCTGCGGCTCGTGCCATGGCCGCCCTCCCCTCGAGCGTGCCGACCGGTGGTCTCCCCGGGTGGGCGCTCGGTGGTCAGGCTAGCCTGGACAGGTGTCCAGTTCTCCTGCCGCAGCGGCGCCGTTCCCCGGCCCCGTCGGCGTCGCCGGCCTCGGTGCCATCGGCGGGGGCGTCGCCGGTGCCCTCGTCCGGGCCGGGGCCGACGTCCGGCTCTACGACGTGCGACCCGAAGCGGCCGCCACCTTCGCCGGATCGGCCACGGCCGTCGCCAGCCCGGCCGAGCTGGGGGCCGCCAGCCGGGTGGTTGTCGTGGCCGTGGTCGACGATGCCCAGGTCAGAGCGGTCCTCTCCGGACCCGACGGCGTCCTCGGGGCCATGGAGCCCGGCGGTGCCGTCCTCATCCTCAGCACCGTCACCGTGCCCACCGTGCTCGACGTGGCGGCCGAGGCGGAGCGCCAGGGCGTGGCCGTGCTCGACTGCGGGGTCACCGGCGGCCCGGCCGCGGCGGCGAGCGGTGAGCTCGTAGCCCTCGTCGGCGGCGCCGAAGCCGACGTGGCCCTGGTGCGACCCGTGCTCGACGCCTTCAGCGTGCTCGTCATGCACATGGGCGGGCTCGGCGCCGGCTTGCAGGCCAAGCTGGCCCGCAACATCGTCACCTACGGCGCCTGGCTGGCGGCCTGGGAGGGCCAGCGCCTGGCCGAGGCGGCCGGCATCGAACTGTCGAAGCTCGCCGAAGCGATCCGCACGAGCGAGAAGCGCACCGGCGGCACCACCGCCCTCATGTTCCGCGACACGGTCGCCCCCTGGCCCGCCGACGCCGATGCTGGCATCGTGACGGCCATGCGCAACGGGGCGACACTGGCCCACAAGGACCTGCGCGCCGCCATGGAGCTCGGGCGGACGCTCGGCATCGAATTGCCGGTGGCGGCGCTCACCGAGGGCTCGTGCGACGCCATGTTCGGCTTCGCACCGGCAGCGGGGTCGGACGAGGACGGGGAGCGGCCATGACCGAGGACGGACACGGCGCCGGACCGGCCGGGGCCCCCGACGCCGACGAGCGGCGCCGCCGGGGGCGGGAGAAGATGCGCGAGGTCTACAACTTCGACGTCGATCCCGACGTGGTCGAAGGCGACTTCGTCCGCCTCACCGTGGACCATCTGTTCGGCGAGGTGTGGTCCCGTCCCGGCCTGGCGCTGTCCGAGCGCCGGCTCCTCACCATCGGGACCCTCGCCGCGCTCGGACTCGGGGAGCTGCTCGAGGTGCAGTTCGACAGCGCCCTGCACAACGGGGAGCTCACGGTGGAGCAGGTGCGCGAGGTCGTCGTCCACCTGACGCACTACATCGGCTGGCCTCTCGCCACCACCTTGAACGGTGCGGCGGAGAAGGTCATCGCCCGCCGGCGATGACTCCGAAGGAGGAGCAGGTGGAGATGCCGGGACCGCTCCTCGGGGTGCGGGTGGTGGAGAGTTCCATGCTCGGGCCGGCCGAGCTCGGCGGACTGCTCGCCGACCTCGGCGCCGACGTCATCAAGGTCGAACCGCCCGGTGGCGACTACGGCCGGCAGATGACGTGGCCGATCATCCGCTCCCAGGACGGCGGGAGCGACGCCTCGCTGCTGTCGCTCCACATCAACCGGGGCAAGCGCTCGGTCATCCTCGACCTGCGCAAGCCCGAGGCGGTGCAGGCCTATCTCGACCTGGTGCGGGTGTCCGACGTCGTCATCGAGGCCATGCGCCCGGGGGCCCTCGCCAACCGGGGCCTCGGAGTGGAGCAGTTGTGGGCGGTGAACCCCCGCGTCGTCTTCTGCTCGCTCTCGGGCTACGGGGCGAGCGGGCCGTACCGCGAGATGCCGAGTCACGGCATCGCCTACGACACGTGGGCGGGCCAGGTGCCCGTCGCCCGCGACGACGCCGGGCGGCCGTACATCCCCGAGCACACGAGCATCGGCATCCACGCCGGGCCGGCCTACGCGGCACTGGCCGTGCTGGCGGCCGTCATCGAGGCACGGGCCACGGGCCACGGGCGCGCCATCGAGATGGCCCAGTCCGACGCGGCCGCCTACTTCGACTGGTACCGGATCGAGTCGTGGCGCAGCTATGAGCGGCCCGAGGACGAGGTCTACGGCAACGCGGCGGACGGCGGCGTGCGCCGGCC
The DNA here is from genome assembly GCA_035653635.1 of Acidimicrobiales bacterium. GTDB lineage: Bacteria > Actinomycetota > Acidimicrobiia > Acidimicrobiales > UBA8190 > DASRBM01. Next base: position 4,963 of record DASRBM010000087.1, read on the forward strand.
ACCGGGGACGGCCGGCATGCGCGAGGGCGTCCGCTACCAGATCTACGACAGCGCCGACGGGGGGCTCGTCCTGTTCATGGCGAGCGAGCAGGCGTTCTGGAAGAACTTCTGTGCCGGTGTGGACCGTATGGACCTGTTCGAGCGGTGGCCCGGGTCGAAGTACGCGGACCACGCCCGGGGGAACGAGGAGCTCCACGACGAGCTCGTGAAGATCTTCGCCTCGAAGACCACCGCGCAGTGGATCGCCTTCGGCGAGGAGCAGAACACGCCCATCGCCCCCGTGAACACGCCCAAGTCCATCGCCGAGGACCCGCAGTTCCGTCACCGTCTGCCGTGGATCGCCAAGGAGCAGCTCGACGCCGACATGCTGCCGTTCCCGGTCCGGCACCTCGACGGGACGCCGCTGCCGGCGCCGTCGAAGGCGCCTGCCGCCGGTGCGCACACCGACGAGGTCTTCCGTGAGGTGGCCGGCTACGACGACGAGGCGCTCGCCCGGTTGCGGGCCTCGGGGGCCACCGGCTGAGCTGTCCGGCGCCGTCTGTCCGGGGCCCGGCCTTCGGGGCGACGCATGGCCGGTGCCGCCGGTGCCGCCGGTGCC
>DASRBM010000088.1:0-6624 GCA_035653635.1 Acidimicrobiales bacterium
GTCACGGCCAAGCACTACGACGACCGTCTCGCCTGGGTGCGCAAGGGCGCCGGCGACCGGTTCGACGAGGTCGAGATCCAGTGCCTCACCTTCTTCGTGCGCGTCGTCGACAACCGGGCACAGGTGATCGAGGAGACGGCCCGGCTCATGCAGATGGACCCGGCCGACGCGGCGGAGGTGCCGCTCGCGCTGGTCGGCAGCCGCGACGAGATCGTCGAGGTGCTCCTCGCCCGGCGCGAGCGCTGGGCCATGAGCTACTTCGTCGTGCACGAGGCGGAGATGGACGACTTCGCCCCGGTGGTCGCCGCGCTGGCCGGCGCCTGAGCCGTTGGTACCCCCGTCGCCGGCGGGCCGGCGCGTCGGCGTCTTCGGCGGCACCTTCGACCCCATCCACGTCGGCCACCTGGTGGCCGCCCTCGAGGCGCGCGAGGCCCTCGACCTCGACGAGGTCCTGCTCGTGGTGGCGAACGACCCCTGGCAGAAGAGCGGGGCGCGCCCGCTCACGCCCGCCGAGGACCGCTTCGCGGTGGTGGCCGAGGCGGTGGCCGGCATCTCCGGGCTGTCGGCCAGCCGGCTGGAGATCGACCGAGGCGGCCCGAGCTACACCGCCGACACCGTCCGCCAGCTGGCGGCGACGGAGCCCGACGCCGAGCTGTTCCTCGTGGTCGGCGACGACGTGGCGGCCGAGCTCGGCACCTGGCAGCGCGTCGACGAGATCGTCGGGCTCGTCACCCTCGTCGTCGTGGACCGCTTCGGCGTGCAGCCGGTGCCCCCGCCGCCCGGGTGGCGCGTGCGCCGGGTGACCATCCCGGCGCTCGAGATCTCGAGCAGCGACCTGCGGGCCCGCCTTTCGGAGGGCCGCAACGTGCATTTTCTCGTCCCCGAGCCCGCCATCCGCTGCATACGCGCACGAGATCTGTACGCTGGGAGCTAGATGACGCCGGTTGCCGTGCGGACCGCCGATGGAGCTGAAGCCCTCGATCCGGTCCCGGTGCCCGTCCTCCTTTCCTCCCGGCCTGCCGGCCGCGCCCGACGTGGACCCGCCGGCGGACCGGGGCATGATCGCTCGTACCACCACACCCGGAGGTGTCTGTGACGGACAGGGCCGCATGAGCGCAGCTGCCGAGCCGGTGATGACCACCGGCACCCGGCCGACCGTTCCCGACGCCGCACTGGCGGCGGCCCGGGCGGCGGACGGCAAGCTCGGGGAGTCGACCGTGGTCCTGTCGATGGGTGACCTGCTCGGGGTGACGGACGCGTTCGTCATCACGAGCGGCCGCAACAGCCGCCAGGTCCGCACCATCGTCGAGGAGGTGGAGCGGCAGGTGAAGGAGGAGACCGGCCGGTCTCCGCGATCGGTCGAAGGCCTGCGTGATCTCCACTGGGTGCTCATGGACTACGGCGACGTGATCGTCCACGTCTTCCTCGACGAGGCGCGTGCGTACTACGACCTGGAGCGTCTGTGGGGCGACGCCGTGCGGCTCGACTGGGGCGGCCCCTCCGCCTGAGGCGACGCGCGCCTCAGCTCGGCGCCAGCGTGGCGAACTGGGTGCGGTTGGCCACCGGAACGTCAGCGCCGTTGGCGGTCGGCACGGCCACCGGCTGGCCCTGCAACTGGAAGGCCACCGCGCCGACACCGGGCAGGGCGGTGGCGGTGAAGACGATCTGGGCCACGGCGTCGATCTGCGTCTGACCGACGAGCTGGCCGAAGGTGCCCCCGAGGTCGACGGTGGCCACGCCCGCCCCCACGCTCGCCGACAACACGACGGTCTGCGCCGGGATGGCGCTCTGCAGTCCCGACGCGGCCTCGGCGTTCGTGGGCCCGTCGACGAGGGCGCCGAGGACCGTGGTGAGCGGGGCCGGGAACGGGACGTCGCGGGCGGCCGCCACCAGGTGACCGTTCGGCGAGAGCAGGAAGATCTGCACCGTCACCTCCACCGGCGACACCGCCGTGGAGGTCGGAGGGCTGGACGTCGACGGGGTGAGGAGGCCGAAGGGCACCCCCGAGCGCGCCAACGGGGTCGGGTCGTGGTCGATGGGCACGCCGCAGGCGCCGGCCACCAGCGCCAGCGCGGCGAAGGCGAGAAGCAGGCGGTAGACGGGGACGCGCCGGATCGGTCCGAGGGTCACGGCGGGCTCCCGACCGGGAGCTCGACCACGAAGCGGTTCTCCCCGCCGAGCCCGTCCTCCACCCACACCCGCCCCCCGTGCAGCCGCACGTGCTCGGCCACCAGGCTGAGCCCGAGGCCGGTCCCGTTGCTGCCGCCGCGCCGACCCGAGCTCTGGCCGCGGTAGAAGCGTTCGAAGATGCGGTCGCGTTCGGACTCGGCCACTCCGGGGCCCCGGTCGACGACGACGAGGCGCACGCCGCCGGGCGCAGGTTCCAGGGCGAGCCGGCTGACCCCACCGCCGTACTGGCGGGCGTTGCTCACGAGGTTGGCGACGACCCGCTCGATGCGACGCTTGTCGACGAGCACGCGGCGGCCCGCCACCGTGTCGTCGACGTCGACCGGCACGCCGGCCGCCCCCGCCGCCAGGGCCGCCTGGCGCACGAGCTCGCCCACCTCGACCTCGCTCAGCGACAGCTCGGCCGACCCGGCGTCGACCCTGCTGATCTCGAGGAGGTCGTCGACCATCTGCTGGAAGCGGTGCAGCTCGGCGGCGAGCAGGTCGAGCGCCTGCCGGGGCCGGGGAGGGAGCTCGCGGCGATGGGACTCGAGCACGCCGAGCGAACTGGCCAGGGTGGTGAGCGGCGAGCGCAATTCGTGGCTGACGTCGGAGGTGAAGCGCGCCTCGCGCTCGATGCGCTCCTGCAGGGCATCGGCCATGCGGTTGAACGAGGCGGCGAGGGTCGACAGCTCGCGGTCCCCGGCGGCGAGCAGGCGGGTGTCGAGGCGGCCTCCGGCGATGGTCTCGGCGGCGCGGGCCACCTCGGCGAGCGGCCGCAGGGCGCGCCCGGCCGCCCGTCGGCCGATGAGGAGCCCGGCGGCCGTGGTGACGGCGGCGGCACCGAAGAGCACGAGGGCGAGGATGCGCAGCGAGCGGGCCACCTCGGCCAGGGAGAACACTTCGAAGTAGGCGGCGTCCACACTCGGCACGGGGATGCCCACGCCGAGCTGTGGCGCACCCTGCAGCTCGAAGTGCTGGGTGGCGGGCGTGCCCCGCAGCACGTCGGCCCGCAGGCCCGGTGGGATCGCGTTCTCACCGACCGAGATGGACGTGGCGTACCACTGCCCGCGGCGCTCGAGCACCGAGAGCGAGCCCGGCAGCGTGTCGACCGAGCTCAACAGCTGCGTGATGTTGGGACTCGGAGACCGCAGCGACGAACGGATGAGCGACGCGTTCACGTACGCCTGGCGCAGGATGGCGGTCTCGCGCTCGCGCAGGATGAATTGGCGAGCCGTGAAGTAGGTCAGACCGGCCATGGTCACCGACAGGGCCAGGGCGCCGACCCCGAACGTCAGGGCGACGCGGGCGCGAAGACCACGCGTCGACCGGCGTCGCCGACCCCGTCGGTCCCCGTCGTCGGATCCCCGGCGTGCCACGCGGATCCGTTACAGCGCGAGCTTGTAGCCCATGCCGCGCACGGTCAGGATGTGGCGGGGCGAGGCGGGGTCGTCCTCGATCTTCGTGCGCAGCCGCCGGATGTGGACGTCGACGAGGCGGCCGTCGCCGAAGTAGTCGTATCCCCACACGTGGTCGAGCAGCTGTTCACGGCTGAGGACCTTGCCCGGGTTGGCGGCGAGCTCGCACAGCAGCCGGAACTCCGTGCGCGTCAGGTGGACGTCCTGTCCGTCGCGCACGACGGTGCCCTCGTCGGGCCGGACCTCCACCGAGCCCACCATGAGGACCGACGGTGCCTCGGCCGTCCGGGCCCGCCGGAGCAGGGCGCGGATGCGCGCCGCGAGCTCAGTCGCCACGAAGGGCTTCGTCACGTAGTCGTCGGCCCCGGCTTCGAGTCCGGCGACGACGTCGGGCGTGTCGGTGCGGGCCGTGACCATGATCACCGGGACGGTGCTGATGCGCCGGAGCTCCCGGCAGCAGGTGAACCCGTCCATGCCCGGGAGCATCAGGTCGAGGAGCACGACCTCCGACGGCTGGGTGGTGAACTGGGCGAGCGCCGTCTCGGCGTCGGCCGCCTCGGCCACGTCGAAACCCTCGTCCTCGAGCGCCAGGCGCGTCGACGCCCGGATGCGCTCGTCGTCCTCGACCAGAAGGATCCGGCCGCCATGTGCCATTGGTTCGCCCTTCGCGTGTCCCCGCCGGCCGACGTCTGGCTCCGGAGGATATCCCTGAGTCGGCGAGGCCGACGGATAACGTGGTGCATGGCCTGGCAGGTGGAGGCCTTCTCCCGATCGATCGCCGGGCGCTCGCCGCACACGGCTCGGGCCTACGTGGCCGACGTGCGCGCCTTCACCGAGTGGGCCGAGCGTACCGGGGCATCGGGTCCCTCCGACGTGACCCGGCTGCTGCTGCGCCGCTATCTCGCGTTCCTGACGACCCGCCGCTATGCGCGGGCCACCATCGCCCGCAAGGCGGCCGCACTGCGCCGCTACTTCGCCTGGCTCGCCCGCCGCGGCGACCTCGCGTCCGATCCGGCCAGCCGGCTGCGGGCGCCCGCAGGCGCCAACCGGCTACCCCGGGTCCTCGAGCACGGCGAGATCGACCGGTTGCTCGGAGGCGCCGACACCGCCGGCGACGACGACTCGCCGCTGCGCCGTCGCGACGACGCGGTGCTCGAATTGCTCTACGGCTCCGGACTCCGGGTGTCGGAGGTGTGCGGGCTCGACGCGGGCGACGTGGATCTCGCGCTGGGCACCGTCACGGTCCTGGGCAAGGGCGCCAAGGAGCGACGCCTGCCCATGCACGAGCAGTGCGTCGCCGCGCTCGAGCGCTGGATGCGCGCCCGGAGGGAACTGCGGGGTGCCGGGGACCCCGAGGCCCTCTTCTTCAACCAGCGTGGGAACCGTCTCGGCCCACGCGACGTCCGGCGGATCCTCGACCGCCGGGCCCCCTCGCCCACGCACCCCCACGCCCTTCGCCACAGCTTCGCCACCCACCTCCTCGACGGGGGGGCCGACCTGCGGATCGTCCAGGAGCTCCTGGGTCACGCAAGCTTGCAGACCACACAGGTCTACACTCATGTCAGTAAGGAGCGACTGCTCTCCGTTTACGGGGAAACCCACCCGCGGGCCTAGGGGGAGGCGGTGACGACGGACGACGACTCGACGGCCCGACTGTGGGCGGAGTACAAGAAGAGCGGCGACCGCCAGATCCGCGACCAGCTGATCGTCCTCTACTCCCCGCTGGTGAAGTACGTCGCCGCCCGTGTGGCGGTCGGGCTTCCCCAGCACGTGGACGGATCGGACCTGGTCAGCTACGGCGTCATCGGCCTCATCGACGCCATCGACCGCTACGACCCGGTGCGCAAGGTCAAGTTCGAGACCTATGCCATCCCGCGCATCAAGGGCGCCATCATCGACGAGCTGCGGGCCATCGACTGGGTGCCGCGCTCGGTGCGATCCAAGGCCAGGGCGGTGGAGCAGGCGTACGCCGCGCTGGAGGCATCGCTGCTGCGCACCCCGACCGATGCCGAGGTGGCAACCGAGCTCGGCATCTCGGAGAAGGAGCTGCAGGACATCCTGCGGCAGATCTCCTTCGTCGGGGTCGCCGCCCTCGACGAGGTCTTCTCCGTCGGCGGCGAACGCGGGGACAGGGCCACGCTCGGCGACACCATCCCCGACGCCGGCGAGGGGCCGGGCGCCATCTTCGAGGACAAAGAGGCCAAGGAGATCCTGGCCCAGGCCATCCGCCAGCTGGCCGAGCGTGAGCGCACCGTCCTGTCGCTCTACTACTACGAAGGTCTCACCCTCGCCGAGATCGGCGACATCCTCGGCGTCACCGAGAGCCGGGTGTGCCAGATCCACACGAAGGCCGTCCTGCAGTTGCGGGCCCGGCTCAGCGACCGGGGTCCCGACGGCACCGACGGACGGAGCGCGCCGGGCGGGGGCAACCGCCGCGGCCCGCGCTCCAAGCTGGCCGCGGCCGGCTGAGCGGCCCGGTCGAGAACCCCCCCACCTGGGCCTCTGCCCGCGCGGGGGCGGTCGTCGGGTACCATCGACCGTCCGCCGATGGGGCGGGCGACCTGAGCAACGACCGAAGCACCCGGGCGCGTCCAACGGTCGCCTCTCGTACGAGGGGCGCAGCGCCGGGGAAGCACAACCGATGGGAGGAATGGACCGTGGCCGTCGTCACGACGCGGCAGCTGCTCGAAGCAGGCATGCACTTCGGGCACCAGACCCGCCGCTGGAACCCCAAGATGCGTCGCTACATCCTGGGCGAACGCAACGGGATCTACATCATCGACCTGAACGAGACCCTGCGAGGTCTCGAGACGGCGTACCAGTACGTACGGGACCTCGTCTCGCGCGGTGGCGTCGTGCTCTTCGTCGGCACGAAGAAGCAGACCCAGGGCCCGATCGCGACCTTCGCCGAGGCGTGCGGCATGCCGTACGTCAACGAGCGCTGGCTGGGCGGGATGCTCACCAATTTCTCGACCATCTCCTCTCGGGTGGCGAAGCTCCGTGAGTACGAGGCGATGGAGCGGGCCGGCGACTTCGACGC